>DASRSG010000052.1:0-11494 GCA_035656595.1 Jatrophihabitantaceae bacterium
CCAGACGTGCTCGTTGAGGTCGGCTCCGCCGGAGGCCGCCCCATCGGACAGCTCGACGACGTTGATCAGCGTGCCGGGCTGCCCGCCGGCGGCCGAACGCAGCTGCTCGACGAAGTCGTCGTACCCGCCGCCGTTCGCAACGATGACGTCGGCCTTGGAGATGGCCAGTTCGTCGCGAGCGTTGGCCTCGTAGGAGTGCGGATCCTGGGCCGGGTTGTCGATGAAGGTGGTGATGTCGGCGTACCGGCCGGCAATGACACCGGCGATGTCGCCGTACACGTTTGTCGATGCGACCAGGCTGAGCCGCCCGTCGGTCTGGGCGCTGGTCGGCGAGCAACCGGTGACCAGCGCCAGCGGTGCCAGCAGTGCCAGCAGACACACGGCGCAGGACCGGCGACGGGCCACGACCATCCCTTACTGATATCGACAACGATATTCAATAAGACGATAGCACTCGGCGTGGGCAAATGCCGGACGGTGGTCTGGGCTAGCGGCGCGATCGGCCGCGAGCGCCGGGATCGAGACGGGGGCGGCGAACCAGGACGAGGTCAGCTGGCCTTGCGGTGCGGCGATGCCATCAGCAGCTCGCGCCGGCGGGCGCCACAGCTCTGGCCGTCGGGCAGCAGCTCGCCGAAATCCTCAAAGAGGACGATGCCGTTGCAAAGCAGGCTCCAGCCCTGTTCGGGATGGCAGACGAGAACGTGCGCCGCGTCGCGGTCGGTGGCCTCGATCGGCGGGCACGGCGGGTTGTGCAAGCACGAGGAGCGGACCGGTGTTTCCGGTACCTGGTAGAGAGTCATGGCTAGTTGTCCTGAGGTCCTGTGGGGTGCGAGATCCGGCCGTCGAGACGGATCGGTGTGTAGTTGCGGTCCTTGTCGAGGATCCGATTTCCGATCCCGTGATACGCGCACTGGCGGTGCGGGTGTCGCGGCCCCGAAAGCGGTTCCGGGATGAGGTACATCACAAGTCTGCCCGCCAAAAGGCCCGTGTCCACACGGCACTCCGCAATGTTGATCGCTACATCGGACATATCCGGTCAAGTCATGTGTGGTTTATGTAAAATCGTTACCTTCGCGTGACCTAATTACTGCTTGGTTTGGACGGTGCGCGAACAATTAGACGGTACAACGGTCCTGGTCAGGTCCTTCCGAGACGTTCCTGCGCGTCGCGCAGGTCGGCGTCGCGGGGCACCCAATCGGCCAGGACGGCGGGATAACCCGCGGCCAGGGCCGCATCGATGACCTCGCCGTCGTCGTCGATCAGGGCGCTGACCCCGCGCGGCCGCAGCCGGCGCAGCACCTCGAGCTTGTAGACCCGGGCCGGCCGGTAGTCGGTGTCACCGCGCATGTGCAGCTCGGTGGTCGGCAGGCCGTTGCGCGCGAGCCAGTCCGCGGTGGTGCCGCGCAGCCACTCGGGACGCCCGGTGAGCCACACGATGTCGTGCTTGGCGGCCAGGTCGGCGACCAACGCAGCTCCCTCGGCCAGCAGCGGGTCGGCGTCGGCCTCGGCGAAAAAACGGCGCCAGCGATGCCGGCGCAGGTGATGCAGGCGGTGCCGGACGTCGGCCACGACTCCGTCGATGTCGAAGACCGCCAGCACTGGCTCGACATTAGCGCTTGGCCGGTAGACTCAACGCCTCGTGCGCTTCATTGATCCCGTCCCGCCGTTCGAGCTGACCTATGACGACGTGTTCATGGTCCCGGCCCGGTCGGAGGTGGCGTCGCGGTTCGACGTCGACCTGACCACGGTCGACGGCAGTGGCGCGACCATCCCGCTGGTCGTGGCGAACATGACCGCGGTGGCCGGTCGGCGGATGGCGGAAACCGTGGCCCGCCGCGGCGGAGTCACCGTCCTGCCCCAAGACATCCCGGCCGCTGTCGTGCGCGACGTGGTGGGGTGGGTGAAAGCGCGCCACCTGGTCGTCGAGACCGCCGTCACCCTGTCACCGCACAGCCCGGTGAGTGACGCGCTGGCGCTGCTGCCCAAGCGCGCACACGGCGCTGTGGTGGTGGTCGAGAACGACCGGCCGGTCGGGGTCGTCACCGAGGCCGATTGCGCCGGCGCGGACCGGTTCGCGCAATTGCACCAGGTCATGACGCCCGATCCGCTCGTCCTGGTCGACCCGATCGACGCGCAGCACGCCTTCGAAACCCTCGACAAGGCACGCCGCAAACTGGCTCCGGTGGTCGATGCCGATGGCGTGCTCGTCGGCATCCTGACCCGCATCGGTGCGCTGCGCTCGACGATCTACCGACCGGCCGTGGACGATTGGGGCCGGTTGCGGGTGGCGGCCGCGCTCGGTGTGAACGGTGACGTGGCCGGCAAGGCCGCCGACTTGATCGATGCCGGAGTCGACGTGCTGGTCATGGACACCGCGCACGGGCACCAGCAGCGCATGGTCGACGCCTTGCGCGCCGTGCGGGTGCTGACCCCGACGGTTCCGATCGTGGCCGGCAACGTCGTGTCCGCCGACGGCACCCGCGAGCTCATCGAAGCCGGCGCTGACATCGTCAAGGTCGGGGTCGGGCCCGGTGCGATGTGCACGACGCGGATGATGACCGGCGTCGGGCGGCCCCAGTTCTCGGCAGTGCTCGAATGCGCCGCCGCCGCGCGCGAGTCGGGGCGGCACGTATGGGCTGACGGCGGGGTGCGGCATCCGCGTGATGTCGCGCTCGCGCTGGCCGCGGGTGCGTCGGCGGTCATGATCGGGTCGTGGTTCGCCGGCACGCATGAGTCGCCCGGTGATCTGCACATCGACGTCGACGGACGGATGTACAAGGACAGCTTCGGGATGGCGTCGGCTCGCGCGGTCGCGAACCGGACGGTCGGTGAGAGCTCGTTCGAGCGGGCCCGCAAGGCGCTGTTCGAGGAGGGCATCTCGTCTGGACGGCAGTACCTCGACGCGGCCCGTCCCGGAGTCGAGGACCTCATCGACACGATCACCGCCGGGCTGCGGTCGGCGTGCACCTATGCCGGGGCGCTGTCGCTCGAGCAGTTGCACGAGCGCGCCCTCGTCGGCGTGCAGTCAGCTTCGGGGTATGCCGAAGGTCGTCCGCTCTATTCCGGCTGGTGATGACCGGATACACTCAGCGCCATGACCGCACGCGTGCAGCAGTGGTGGCCGTCCTCGGACGGCTGACCTCTCCTGCGCTTCACCAACCCAGGGCCGTCCGTATCGGGCGGCCTCTGTCACGTGCGAGGCCTCGATGCGACGACCCGTCCACATCGAAAGGCACTCACCATGTCCCGCATCCTCACCGGCGACCGGCCCACCGGCGCACTGCACCTCGGGCACTACTTCGGCACCCTGGCCAACCGCGTCGCACTGCAACGACAGGGCCACGAACTGTTCGTCGTCATCGCCGACTATCAGGTGATCGCGGACCGCGACCATCCCGGCGACCTGCGCACGACGATCACCGAAATCGTCCGTGACTACCTCGCGATCGGCCTCGACGCAGACGAAACGGTCGTCTTCCCGCACAGCGCGGTCCCGGCAATCAACCAACTCCTGCTGCCCTTCCTCTCGCTGGTCGGCATGGGGGAGTTGCAGCGCAATCCGACGGTAAAGGACGAGATCCGCTATGCCGGCGCGCGCACCGTCAGCGGGTTGATGTTCACCTATCCAGTGCACCAAGCTGCCGACATCCTGTTCTGCAAGGGCGAACTCGTCCCGGTCGGACGAGATCAGCTGCCGCACCTGGAACTGACCCGCACCATCGCACGGCGCTTCAACGAGCGGTACGCGCCGATCTTCCCGCTGCCGGAGGCGCTGGTCGGCGAGGCGCCGGTGCTGCCCGGCTTGGACGGGCGCAAGATGAGCAAGAGCCTCGGCAACGCGATCGCGTTGTGCGATGACCGCGCCACGATCGCGGCAAAGCTGCGCGGCGCACGCACCGACTCCGAACCCACGATCACCTTCGAACCCGATCGTCGACCCCAGATCGCAACGCTGCTGACGCTGGCTGGACTGTGCGCGGGGCGCTCTCCACAGGAGCTCGCGGCCGAGGTCGGCTGCGGTGGCGGTGGGGCACTCAAGGAACTCGCCCTCGAGGCCGTCGACGGTCTCCTCGCGCCGATCCGGGAACGACGAGCCGCGGTCAGCGACGAGGACGTGCGACGCCTGCTCAAGCGTGGCGTGCAGAGCGCAACTGCGATCGCCGATGAGATGCTCGACGACGTGCGCCGCGTGATGGGAATGGATGTCGTCACCCTTTAGGCGTCCGGCATCGCGTTGTGTGACAGTGGATGTGTGAGCACGCACGGGCATGACCACGGACGATCGGCAACCGCCGACCGGCGTTGGCTCGCCGCCGCGCTTGTCGTGGTGCTCGCGTTCATGGTCGCCGAGATCATCGCCGGGCTACTTGCGCACTCGCTGGCCCTTATCACCGACGCCGCGCACATGCTCACCGACGCCGGCGCACTTGCATTGGCGATCGTCGCGGTTCGCATCGCGCGGCGACCGGCACGCGGCGCGTACACGTACGGGTTCGCCCGCGTCGATGCGCTGTCCGGTCAGCTCAGCGGGATCACGCTGATCCTGCTGGCGATCTGGTTCGCCGTCGAAGCCATTCTGCGGCTGGTTCATCCGGCACCGGCGCGCGGTGGCGTCATCACCGCGGTCGCGCTCGTCGGCATCGTGGTGAACCTCGCAGCCACCGGGCTGGCCGGCCGAGCCGACCGGTCGACGTTGAACGTCCGCGGCGTGGTCGCGCATTTGGTCACCGATGTGTGGGCGTTCGCCGCGACCGTCGTGGCCGGCGTCGTGGTACTCACGACCGGCTGGACCCGTGCGGACCCGGTCGCGTCGCTCGTGGTGGCGGCAGTGATGGTGTGGACGGGCGGCCAACTCGTCCGTGCCGCCGGGCGGGTGTTCCTCGAGGCCGCGCCGGCTGACATCGATCCGCACCGGCTCGGCCAGGAGCTCGCGGCCGCCGACGGCGTCGCCGAGGTGCACGACCTGCACGTCTGGCAGCTCGGCCCGGCCGAAACCGCGCTGTCGGCGCACGTGCTCGTAAGGGTGTCGCACGACTGCCACGAGGTGGCCGGCCGGTTACGCACCGAGCTGCTGCACCGCCACGGCATCGGTCATGTCACGCTGCAGACCGACCACGCCGGCTCGGCCGATCACGATGTGGACAGCTGCGACTCGCACGGCGTGGTGCACACCTCGGCCGGTCAGGCCTGAGGATCGGGCTTCTCGCCGTCCTGCTTCTTCTCTTCTGCCGGGATAAGGCCGCGGATCTTGCCGGCCACTTTGTCGATCTTCGCGTCATGCTTGGCGGTCTTGCTCTTGGCGAACTTCTCCGCCTTCGACACGCCGGTCTCGATCTGCTCGCCGTGGTCCTTGATGAAGGTCTGTGCCTTGCCCTTGATCTTGTTGACGTCCATACACCGACGGTACCCACCTGAGGGTGTCATGCGGATATGCGCCGTGGGTGAAAGACTCGACCCATGCTGGTTCCGATGTCGCCCACGAGTTCGCTCTTCCTGCTCGCGGAGACGCGGGAGCACCCGATGCATGTCGGTGGACTGGAGCTGTTCCAGCCGGCGGACGGCGCCGACTCGCGCGACATGATGAAGCTTTTCGAACCGTTGATCGAACAATCCGAGGTCGCGCCGGTGTTCCAGAAGCGCGCGAAGCGCTCGCTCACCTCGCTGGGGCAGTGGGGCTGGGAGACCGACCGGCAGTTCGACATCGAGCACCACGTGCGCAAGAACGCGCTGCCGCACCCGGCCCGGGTCCGCGAGTTGCTCACGTTGTGTTCGCGCCTGCACTCGACCCTGCTCGACCGGCACCGTCCGCTGTGGGAGATGCATCTGATCGAAGGGCTCGATGACGGCCGGTTCGCGGTGTACACCAAGACCCACCACGCGCTCATGGACGGGGTATCTGCATTGCGGGTGCTCTCCCGGATGCTGACCGAGGATCCGGACGAGCGCGGCCTCCCCGCGCCGTGGGCACCCCGCGAGCGCAAGCCGAGGCCGGCCAAGGAGCGCACCGACCACGTCCCCGCAGCGGCACTGCGCGAGGCGCTCTCGATCGCCGGCGACGTCGCCGGACTGGCCCCGGCGTTCGCGCGCACGGTGAGCCGCGGACTGAGCGAGCAAGGCGGCAGCATCTCTTTCTCGGCACCGAAGACGATCTTCAATGTGCCGGTGACCGGAGCGCGCCGGTTTGCTGCGCAGTCGTGGCCGATCGACCGGATCCGGCAGGTCGGCAAGGCTGCCGACACGACGGTGAACGATGTTGTGCTCACGATGTGCTCCGGAGCGCTGCGTACCTACCTGACCAACCTGGACGCGCTGCCGGACGTGCCGCTCGTCGCGATGGTGCCGGTGTCACTGCGCAGTGACGAGTCCGATGGTGACGGCGAAGGCAACTCGGTCGCGGCGGTGATGTGCAACCTCGGCACGCACCTTGAGGACCCGGTCGAGCGGCTGGGCACCGTGCACCGGTCGATGGTCGACGGCAAAGCCTCGATGGCCGGGATGTCGCAGCTGCAGATGCTCGCGATGAGCGCGATCGGCATCAGCCCGCTGGGCATCTACCCGCTGCTGAGGCTCGACGGCAAAGCACGCCCGCCGTTCAACCTGGTCATCTCGAACGTGCCGGGGCCGCGGCAGCCGATGTACTGGAACGGGGCGCGCCTCGACGGGCTGTATCCGCTGTCAATCGTGTTGGACGGTCAGGCGCTGAACATCACCGTGACCAGCTACTCGCACGAGATCGCGTTCGGGCTCACCGGTTGCCGCCGGTCCGTCCCGCACCTGCAGAGGCTGCTCACGCACCTCGAGGACGAACTGTCCGCGCTGGAGCGCGCGGTCGGGGTCTAGCTGCTCGCAGCGCGCGACTCCGGTGCACCGGCGACCTCGTCGATGAACTCCTGCACGCATCCGGCGACCACATCCGGCTGATCCCTGATGACCCAATGGCCGCCGTCGAGGAGCCGTGTACGCAGGTTCGGCACGTAAGGTTCGGGCGCGCCGAATGCGATGTCCGCGGTGACGTACGGGTCGCGGTCCGGCGCGAGGACCTGCACGGGGATGCCGACCTGCGCCGGGCGCGGGCTGCGCAGCTTCCGGAGCATGTTTGCGCGGTAGAGGTTGAGCCCGTTGAGCTGGTCGTCGCGGTTGCGCGGGCCGACGGCGCGCTCGAACAGGCCTTTGCGCACGGCCGCCTCGGGCAGCTTGGGCAGCTGGAACAAGAGCGTGTAGTACGAGTGCGCCAGTTGCCGAAGCGCTGCGCGCGGGTATCGACGCGCGCCGCGCAACCAGGGACCGGCCTGGTCCAATGACGGCCCCGAGATCGAGGTGAAGCTCGCGATCCGGCCCGTCAACCGCTCGTCAGCGACGGCAGCCCACAACTGCACGGATCCCCAGTCGTGCCCGAGCAGATGCACCGGCCGCTGCGGTGCGACTGCGTCGAGCACGGCGCGCAGGTCGTCGACGAGCAGGGTCAGCCGGTACGCGGCCCGTCCAACCGGCTTGTCGGACTCGCCGGCACCCCGAACGTCATACCTCACCACCTGACAGCGCTCGCCGAGTTCGAGCGCGAGGTTGTCCCACACGGTGTGGTTGTCCGGGTAGCCGTGCACTGCGACCACGATCGGGCCGCGCTGCGCGCCGGAGGTGAAGATCGCGATCTCAGTGCCGTCGCTCGAGCGAGCTCGCCGTGTCGAGGTCATCACTGCACCGTATCGACCTGGGTGCACGACGCGCCGATCGGTGGTCTCGAGGCCGCGCGCATTGCCCGTCGACCGCGCTACTGGATGACCGACAGTATGTTTCCGGCCGGATCGCGGAACCACGCCTGATACGGGCCGGGATGCGCGATGCCCTTCTCGTTGGTTGTGATCGGGCCTTCGGTGTACTGCTCGAACTCGACGCCCGACGCGTGCAGGTCGTCGACGGCCGCCTCGATGTCGTCGACCGGGAAGTTGACGACAGTGTGCGTCGCCGGTTCGTGGTTCGGCTTGGCGTAGATCAACACGGTGTACCCGTTCGCGGCGCGCAGGCCGAGCAGGCCGGGACCGATGTCGGCGATCATCAACCCGAGCTTCTGCGTGTAGAACTCCTCGGCGGCCATCAGGTCGTCGACCGCGAAGCTTGCGAAGAAAGGAGAATTGGTCAGCATCGTTGCCTCCACCGGGATTCGGGCATAGTCAACATATGCGAGTTGCCGTGTTGGGGACAGGAATGATGGGTGCGGGCATGGCCCGGTCGTTACGCGCGCACGGCCACGACGTGGTCGCGTGGAACCGGACGAGAGCCAAGGCCGAGCCGCTGGGCGATGACGGGGTCGAGATCGCGGACTCGGTGACCGCAGCCGTAAGCGGCGCAGATGCAGTGCTCACCATGCTCTTCGACACCGACGCGACCTTGGCCGTCTGCGACGAGCTGATCGACGCACTCGATGCCGATGCGGTTTGGATCCAGTCCGGGACGGTTGGACCCGACGGCATCAAGCAGATCGCCGAGAAGGCGGGCCGCGAGCTGCTCGACGCGCCATTGCTCGGGACGAAGAAGCCGGCCGAGGAAGGCAAGCTCGTCGTTCTTGTCGCGGGCAAGCCCGACCTGATCAATCGGGTCCAGCCGGTCTTCGATGCGATCGGCGCACGCACCGTGCAGGTGAGCGAGCGGATCGGTGACGCGAGCGGCCTCAAGCTGGCGTGCAACTCCTGGATCGCGATGATCACCGCCGCGACGGCGCAGGCGATCGCCTTCGCCGAACGGTTGGGCGTTGATCCGCGACTCTTCCTCGAGGCGATCGAAGGCACGCCCACCGATAGCGCGTACGCGCAGATGAAGGGCAAGTCGATCCTCAGTGCGGACTACACCCCGTCCTTCGCCGTCGACGGCGTGGTCAAGGACGTCGGTCTGATGATCGATGCGGCCCGATCGGTCGAGTTCCCCGATGGTTTGCTCGCCGCCGTCCGCGAGGCCTTCGAGCGGGCGTCGGCCGACGGGCATGGCGACAAGGACATGTCAGCAGTGCGGCTCGCATTCCCCAGTTCGTGAGGCGGTCCGGCTGACCGCCAGCCGCACTCGTCCCGTCGCGGCCGTGCCGGCCGGAACGTCGGGCGGGTATGCGGCGTGGCCGCTGTGGCGCCGCGCCGTTGGCATCGGTGCGTGCACGGCGCTTGCGGTCGCGCTTGTGTACGGCGAGACGGTGCTGTTCTGACGTCAGGCCGCGGCGCCGTGCTCGGGTGGCACGGCTTCCGGCTCGGCCGGCGGACCGGGCGGGGTGCCGTCACCGAACGGACGCCCGCCGAGGGCGTCGCGTCCGTGCGGCGTCAGCCAGCCTGAGGTGTCGGGCCCGAGCGGAACTATGCCGGTGGGATTGATGTCCTCGTGCACGAGGTAGTAGTGCTGCTTGATCTGGACGAAGTCGATCGTGTCGCCGAATCCGGGAGTCTGGAACAGATCGCGCGCATATGCCCACAGCACGGGCAGCTCGGTGAGCTTGGTGCGGTTGCATTTGAAATGGCCGTGGTACACCGCGTCGAATCGTGCGAGCGTCGTGAACAGGCGGACATCGGCTTCGGTGATCGTCTCGCCGACGAGGTAGCGCTGCTCGCACAGCCGATCTGAGAGCCAGTCGAGACGGTTGAAAAGTCGTCGGTACGCGTCGTCGTACGCATTCTGCGAGCCGGCGAAGCCGCAGCGGTAGACGCCGTTGTTGACGTCGGTGAAGACCAGTTCGGCGACCTCGTCGATCTCGGCACGCAGCCGCTCGGGATAGAGCTCGGGCGCGCCGTCGCGATGGTGCTCGGTCCATTCGAGGGAGAAGTCGATCGTCATCTGCCGGTAATCGTTGGTGACGACCTTGCCGGACGGGATGTCGACGATCGCGGGCACAGTGATGCCCTTGTCGTAGCCGGGATAGCGCTTGAGGAACGCCTGCTGCAGCCGTTCGATGCCGAGCACCGGATCCCGGCCGTTCGGGTCGAGGTCGAAGTTCCAGCTGCGCTTGTCATGCGTCGGGGCGCACAGGCCCAACGAGATCGCGTGCTCGAGCCCGAGCAGCCGGCGCACGATGATGGCGCGGTTGGCCCATGGGCAGGCACGCGCGGCGATGAGGCGGTACCGGCCCGGCTCGACGGGGCAGCCGTCACGGCCGTCGGCGGTGATCCGCGTGCTGATGTAGTCCTCGTCGCGCCGGAAATCGTCAGCGGCAGTGAAGTCGGGCATGCCTCCATCATGCCCACGTCCGATGTTCACCTTGCCCCGTGTATGCATGCTGCCCGGCGCTGCTGGCGCGCGCAGGCGGGGCAAAGTGCTGTCTGGACGCTTCCTCTGACGGCGACGCCGTAGCCTGGGAGCGTGACGGTCCGACGCGTGATGGGCACCGAGGTCGAGTACGGCGTCAGCCTGCCCGGCCAGCCCGCCGCGAACGCGATGCTGCTGAGCGCGCAGATCGTCAACGCCTACGCCAGCGCGTTGCCCGCCGGTCGCGCTCGACGCGCGAGCTGGGACTTCGAAGAGGAGTCCCCGCTGCGTGACGCGCGCGGCTTCGACCTCGGCAGCAGTGGCACGGTCGCGCAGGAGTTCATCGACGCCGAGGATGACACCGGGATGGCCAACGTCATCCTGCACAACGGCTCGCGGCTCTACGTCGATCACGCGCATCCGGAGTACACGAGCCCCGAGGTCACCAACCCCCTCGATGTGGTGCGCTGGGACAAAGCCGGTGAGCTCGTCATGCTCGAGGCGGTGCGTCGGGTCGCCACGATGCCGGGTGTCAACGCCCCGATCAACCTCTACAAGAACAACACCGACAACAAGGGTGCGTCCTACGGCGCGCACGAGAACTACCTGTGCAGCCGCGATACGCCCTTCGCCTCGCTGGTGCGCCATCTCGTGCCGTTCTTCGTCACCCGGCAGGTCATCTGCGGCGCCGGCCGGGTCGGTGTCGGGCAGGACGGGCGTACCGCCGGCTTCCAGATCAGCCAGCGCGCCGACTTCTTCGAGGTCGAGGTCGGCCTCGAGACGACGCTCAAGCGGCCGATCGTCAATACCCGCGACGAGCCGCACGCTGACGCCGATCGGTACCGGCGGCTGCACGTGATCATCGGCGATGCCAATCTCGCCGAAATCTCGACCTACCTCAAGGTGGGCACCACGGCGCTCGTGCTCGCCATGATCGAGGCCAATTTCCTGGGCGACGATCTCACCATCGCCCAGCCGGTGCGCGAACTGCACGACGTCAGCCACGACGCGTCATTGCAGCATGCGATAACGCTCAGCGACGGCCGCACCATTACCGCCCTCGATCTGCAGGGCGAGTACCTCGACCGCGCCCGCAAGTTCGTCGACGATCGGATGGGGGAGAACGTCGACGCGCAGACCAGCGACGTGCTCGACCGATGGGAATCAGTACTTGCGCGGCTGGCGAGCGATCCGATGCAGCTCGCCCGCGAGCTCGACTGGGTCGCCAAGCTGCGCCTGCTCGAGGGTTACCGCGATCGCGACAACCTCGATTGGAGTT
>DASRSG010000053.1:0-3557 GCA_035656595.1 Jatrophihabitantaceae bacterium
GGTCACGGCGTCTGGCGGGACATCGACGCCGAACCAAGCCGCGAAGTACACCTTTTACGCGCCGTCATCGGCGTCGTTGACCTGGTCGCAACCGACCGCGACGTCCTCGGAGGGCGGCGACCCGACCATCTCGTGCGTGTCGAGGACCTTCTGCGCCGGGGTCGACACGACCGGGCACGCGCTCACCTACAACGGCACCCGGTGGACCCGACCGGTCGCGATCGACAACGATGACCTCCGTTCGCTGTCGTGCTCGTCGCGCAACTTCTGCGTCGCTGCCGACGACCACAAGGGCGCCGTGGTGGTCTATCGCGGTTCGACCTGGTCGGCGCCGCACGTCGTCGACCCCGCCGGTCGCCTCGTCGTCTCGTGCACATCGAAGAAGTTCTGCTTGTTGCTCACCCAATCGGGGCACGTGTACCGCTACAACGGCCATACCTGGCATAGGCTGCCGCGCCTTGCCGGGGCTGCTACCGATTCACACGGCCCGATCTCGAGCGTCTCGTGCGCGAACAGCACGTTCTGCGTGGCGGGCACCTACGGCGGCCAACTACCTGCGGCTGTCTACCGGTACAACGGCACGAAATGGCATCTGGCCGCGCAATACCGCCTCACCGTCTTCGACCTGTCGTGCGCGTCGACCGTCGCCTGCGGCGGCTCCGACGGCCGCAACCACGCGTTCGCCCTGCACAACGGCAAGTGGACGAAGCCGCAGAAGCTCGACGAGCTGGATGGTGTCGAGGTCGACGGCCCGGACGGCAACGACCTGGACCACTACACGAACTTGCTCACGACGGTGTCATGCACGGCGGCGGACTTCTGCATCGCGTTCGGCGAGAGCGGGAACTTCTTCCGGTTCAACGGTCATCGATGGGTCGATCTCGGCCTCGCGAAACTGCCGTACGCGGGTGCCATGGGCGGCTCGTGCAGCAGCCGGCGCTTCTGTGTCGCCGGAAATTCCGCTGGAGTGACCGTCTACAACGGCCGCTCCAGGACACAACCGACATCGGTCGACCCAACCCTCTACCCGAGCACGCAGTCGTGCGCCGCAGCCAACTTCTGCGTAGTAGCCGGCGCTACCGGCCCGACCGCGTCGATTTTCAACGGTTCGAGATTCAGTCGGCCGGTCGCGGTGGGCCCGGACGACTCGGGCTTGGCTGCGGTCTGGGTCGACTGCGCATCGTCGAGCTTCTGCGCACTCGTGCGCGATCGCCGGGCTGCGACGTTCAACGGCGCGCACTGGACCGCGTCGCAGCGCATCGACGTCCATCCACTCGTATCGGTCTCGTGCTCGTCGACGCACCTGTGCGCCGCAGCCGATCGACTCGGCAAGATCTCGATGTACGACGGTCACAACTGGTCGGCACCGGTGTTCATCGACAAGGGCCACCTGATGACGCTGTCCTGCGCGCCCGGCCAGTTCTGTGCAGCGGTCGACGACGCCGGCCGTGCGCTCACCTATCGAGATGGCACCTGGTCGACGCCGTCCTCGCTCGGGACTGACATCGGTGCGGCAGCGGGGGTGTCGTGTCCGTCGACGACGTTCTGCCTCGCAATTACCCGGCGCGGAGCGGCGATCCCGTTCAACGGCACATCGTGGGGCGCCCCGGTCGGAATCGTCGGTCCACCGGCCAGCCAGGTTGGGCTGATTTCGGTCTCCTGCGTCTCCAGCACCTACTGCGCGGCGAGCGGCAGCCGGACCTCCTACGTCTTCGACGGCGCGACCTGGGGCCCGGGCAGCTACCTTCCGACAACCAGCAAGGCCCGCTATGAATCGGTGACGCTGTCGTGCGGTGCGGTGCACAGCTGCTTGGCCACCGACGTCGGCGACGTCGGTGGCTACGTCGTACTGGGTAGTTAGGGTCGGCCGCGGCGCTGCGCCCTGGCACTCGCATAGAGGCAGACGGCGGCTGCCGCAGCGAGATTGAGGCTCTCGGCACGTCCGTGCATCGGGATGCGCACGGTCTGGTCGGCGGCCTCGAGCACCGAGTTGGGCAGGCCGTGCGCCTCGGTCCCGAATAGCCATAGGGTCGGCTGGTCGAGTTCGCCAAGATCGATCAGGTCGTCCAGATCGACCGCGCCGTCGCCGGAGGTGGCCAGCGCTTGGAGCCCCGAATCCTCAGCTGTAATCAGCAGCTCCGCGGCCGCACACTCGAGAACCGGAAGGTGGAACAAGCTGCCGGCGCTGGCGCGCACGCACTTGCCGTTGTACGGGTCGACACCGCCGTCAACGAGCACGCCGTCTGCCCCCGCGGCATCAGCGGTGCGAACGATCGTGCCGAGGTTGCCCGGGTCGTTGGGCTCGACCAGCACGACGAGCAGTTGCGGATGCTCGGCAAGCAGGTCGTCGGCACTGCGCTGCGGCGCTCGGCAGACCGCGATCAGGCCTTGCGGGGTTACGGTTTCGGACAGCGCGGTGGCGTCCTTGTCGCTGATCTCGGCGGCATCGCCGGTCAGCTGCGGGTATCGCGCGATCGCCCCGGCGGTGGCGAACAGCTCCTCGACCGCTCCGGCGGCCAGTGCCTCGCGGACTGCTTGCGCACCTTCGGCAAGGAAACGCCCGGCCTCGCGCCGCGCCGTCCGTCGGGTAAGACGGCGCGCGGCAGCGAGCCGGGCGTTACTTGAACTGAGCAGGGCGACTACGCCGCGGGGGATTGGGCGGCCGCGCCGCCGATGCCCTCGGCCTGGACCGCCGCACGGGCGACCTCGACAAGCGCGGTGAACGCGGTCGGGTCGCTGACTGCGAGATCGGCGAGCACCTTGCGGTCGACCGTCACGCCGCCCAGCCGCAGGCCCTGGATGAACCGGTTGTAGGTGATGTCGTTGGCGCGGGCCGCTGCATTGATGCGGGTGATCCACAGCTGGCGGAAGTCACCCTTGCGCTTCTTGCGGTCGCGGTACTGGTAGGTGGCCGAGTGCAGCAACTGCTCCTTGGCCTTGCGGTACAGGCGCGAGCGCTGTCCTCGGTAGCCAGATGCCGCTTCGAGCGTGCTCCGGCGCTTCTTGTGGGCGTTCACTGCCCGCTTGACGCGTGCCACAGTAATTCCTCGTTTGGTTCGGGTCGTCCAAAGACGACGGGGACAAAGCCGTCAGCGACCGAGCATCCGCCGCAGTCGCTTGGTGTCGGCCGGAGCGACGTCCGTCGTGCCGGCGTGCCGGCGGTGGTAGCTGCTTCCGCGAACCGGCGTCGACGCGAACGCGGCGCCGGACTTGCGGTGAGCGTGCAGACGCCGCAACTTTCCGGACTTGGTGACCTTGATGCGCTTGCTGGCGGCGCCGTTCGGCTTGAACTTGGGCACTGGAGGGTCCTTTACTCGGTGGGGTCCGCGGCTGCTGCAGGTGCGGCGTCCACTGGACGGGAGGCGCGCTGCGGCTTGGCGGCATTGCGGTGCGGTGCGACGACCATGACCATGTTGCGGCCGTCCTGCTTCGGCGAGGACTCGACGAACCCCAGTTCGGAGATGTCCTCGGCGAGGCGCTGCAGCAGCCGGAACCCCAGCTCGGGGCGGGACTGCTCGCGTCCGCGGAACATGATCGTCACCTTGACCTTGTCGCCC
>DASRSG010000054.1:0-2492 GCA_035656595.1 Jatrophihabitantaceae bacterium
CGTCGCCGCCGGCACGATCATCTCGGGCGCGACCGTGCGGCACAGCGTGATCGCACCCAACGTGCGCCTGCATGCCGGCGCGTACGTCGAGGGCTCGGTGCTGATGGAGGGCGTGCAGATCGGCCGCGGCGCGGTCGTGCGCCGCGCGATCCTCGACAAGGACGTCGTCGTGCCCGAGGGCGCACACATCGGTGTGGATCTCGAACTCGACAAGTCGCGCTACCACGTCTCCGATGGGGGAGTGGCCGTCCTCGGCAAGTCGCAATTGGCACTTCCGTAAGTGGCAGTCGGTTGGGACGAGGCCGCTGCCGTCGGGGCCTGGGTCGGGCTGCCGCCGCTCGACGGTGACCTCGCCGCCGATGCCTGCGTGGTCGGGCTGGGCGGTTCGGGGCTGGCCGCCATCGAATCGCTGCTCGACCGCGGACTGTCGGTCGTCGGCGTGGATGCCGGACGGGTCGCTGCCGGCGCGGCCGGACGCAACGGCGGCTTCCTGCTCGGTGGTCCGGACGCGTACCTGCACGCAGCGATCGACGCCTGGGGCGAGGAACCTGCGGTGTGGCTCTATCGCGCCACGCTGCGCGAGCTCGATCATCTCGCCGCGCTCGTCCCAGAGGTTGTGCGGCGGGTCGGCTCGATCCGGCTCGCGGGGTTGCCCGGCGACCCCGAGTCGGCCGAGGAGGCTGCCGATCACGCGCGCGAACTGCAGGACTGTCATCGCCACGAGGCCGCTCTCGTGCGGAACGGCATCGCCGTGGAGCGTTATGACGGCTCGCTCGGTCGCGGGCTGTTCCTGCCCGATGACGCGGCGATGAATCCGGCGCATCGCGCGATCGCGCTGGCCGGCCTGCTCAGCCACCGCGCGTCCCTGCACGAGGGCACCCGCGTGCTCGACGTCGGCCACGAGCAGGTCAGCACCGAACGCGGCACGATAACCGCGCGCATCGTCATCGTCGCCGTCGACGGCCGCCTCGACGTCCTGTTGCCCCAGCTGTCGGATCGAGTGCGCACCGCGCGCCTGCAGATGATCGCAACCGCACCCGTTTCCCCTGGACGGCTGCACTGCCCGGTGTACGGCCGGTGGGGATACGACTACGCGCAGCAGTTGGCAGACGGACGGTTGTTCGTTGGCGGCGGGCGTGATCGGTTCGAAGCCGACGAGTGGGCGATCGACAGCGAGCCTTCCGAGCCGGTGCAGCAATACGTGCAGCACATCGCGACGCGTTTCGCGGGTGCGCCGGTGTCGGTTACGCACCGCTGGGCGGCATCTGTCGGATTCACCCACGATGGGCGGGCGCTTTGCACCGCAGTCGACGACGGCGTCGTCGCGATCGGCGGCTACAACGGCACCGGCAACCTGGTCGGTCCGGTGGCCGCGCGCGCAGCCGTCGCGCTTGCGCTTGACGGCACGCCGCCGCCGTCCTGCTTCGCGTCCTAGTGCACCTATAGGATTCCTGCCTCAGACGGTTAGGGGCCCTGCCATGCCACGTGTTGCCATCCGCTTCGGTCTGCTCACCGCCGCATTGCTGCTCGCGGCGGGTTGCGCGGCGAAAAGCGAGCCAGGTCCGGCCACCGTGCCGCCCGGCGCGGGAACGTCTGCCGGTGTCTCGACCGATACCGCCGTGGCGTCCAAATGCACCCCGCAGACACTGCAGACTCATTCCAGCGGCGCGCTGACCGTGGCGACCGACTCGCCGGCCTACGAGCCGTGGTTCAAGGACGACAAGCCGAGCAACGGCAAGGGGTTCGAATCGGCCGTCGCCTACGCAGTGGCCAAGCAGCTGGGCTATTCCCCCAGCAAGGTGAACTGGGTCAAGGCTTCGTTCAATACCGTTGTTTCGCCGGCGCCCAAGAACTACGACTTCGACATCAACGAGGTGTCGATTACCGTGCGTCGTGCGAAGGTCGTCGATTTCTCCAGCGGCTACTACGACGTTGCGCAGGCTGTCGTTGCGCTCAACAGCAACAAGTACGCGAAGGCGACGACCGTGGCCGGGCTGAAGGGCGCCAAGCTCGGCGCGCAGCAGGGCACCACGAGCTTCGACGCGATCAACGACGTGATCAAGCCGGGCCCGACGCCCGCTGAGTACCCGTCCAACGATCTTGCCGTGCAGGCATTGAAGAACGGCACGATCGACGGCCTCGTCGTCGACCTGCCGACCGGCCTCTACATCACTGCGGCGCAGGTGCCGCATTCGAAGATCATCGGCCAGCTTCCCGTGTCCGGCCAGCCGGAACAGTTCGGTCTGGTCTTGGACAAGGGCAGCTCGCTGACGCCCTGCGTCACCCAGGCGGTCGATGCGCTGCGCAGTGATGGGACGTTGAAGAAGCTGCAGCAGAAGTGGTTGACCGCGAGCGCCGGTGCTCCCGTCCTCAAATAACCCGGTGCCGACGACGCAGTGGCAGCCGTCGGCGCTGCAGCGCGGGCGGGAAACCTACCGACGCAACCGCACGATCCGATCGGTCCTGATCGCGGTCGTTATCACGGCAGTGGT
>DASRSG010000055.1:0-19153 GCA_035656595.1 Jatrophihabitantaceae bacterium
TACACCGGCATCTTCCGCACCCAGGGGACGATCCTGGTGAAGGCCGGGCTGCGGATCCGGGGGCTCGATGTCGGGCCGGTGCGCCCACCCCTGGTCGATGCGACCGAGCACGAGATCAGCCATCTGCGCGAGGACCTGGCCGCCGCCGGCCTCTGACGACCCTGGTGCGCCTCGCGCCTCCCGGGTAACCGTCGACTTCAGCGTTAGAGTCGGCTGGTGGCAACGTCGACCAAATCACGCCCGGCCGCGCGGAAGTCATCGGGCAGCCGCGGGCGTAAGAAGCACCAGCCCGCGCCCCTGCTGGTGCCGTTCATCGCGTTCGGGAAACTGCTGCGCGCGCTGTGGCGCGGGCTCTCGGCGGTGGTGGGCGGGCTGGCTCGCGCGGCCGGCCGCAACGCCGCGACCGCTCGCGATCTCGAGCCGGAACACCGCCGCGACGGTGTCGCCCTCGGGGTGCTCGCATTCGGCCTGATCACGGTAGTCGCCCTGTGGTTCGGCGCGGCCGGACCGATCGGGCACGGGCTCTCGGTCGCGGTGCGTGCGGTGATCGGCAACGGGGCGCTGCTGCTGCCAATCGTGTTGCTCGGTGGCGCGGCGCACATGCTGCGCCAGGCGCCGCAGCCCAACACGCGTGGCCGGATGCTCGTCGGGTCGCTGGCGTTGACGATCGCGGTGCTCGGCCTGTTCGACCTTTGGGCCAATTCGCCCTCGACCGGCGACGGTCGCGCGCATGCGGGCGGCGCGCTCGGCGCGATCATCGGCGGCCCGCTGGCGCATGGCGTGTCGGCCGGCCTGGCCGTGCCGTTGCTGCTGATCGTCGGCGCGTTCGGCAGCCTGGTGGTCACCGCGACGCCGCTGCCCGTCCTCTTCGGGTACTTGCGTGAGCTGTTCACCGGCAAGGCGAAGCACGTCGTGGACGACGAGGTGGCCGAGCAGGTCGAACCGCTCAAGCGCAAGCGTCGCTCGCGCAAGCTGGCCGACGCAGACCCCCTGATCGATGCGGCACTCACCGACGGTGACACGACGATCCTGCCGTCGGCGGCTGACCTCGACGAAACGCCGCGCGTACCGCGACCGCGCAAGCCCCGCACGCCGAAGGTGCAAGAGGACCTGCCGCCGATCGATCGCCCGCTGCAACTCGAACTCGATCGCGGCGCCGGGCTCTACACGCTGCCGTCGATCAAGGATCTCGCCACCGGGGCGCCGCCGCTCGCGCACACCAAGGCAAACGACGAGGTGATCGCCGCACTGCAGCAGGTGTTCGGCGAGTTCGACGTCGACTGCGCGGTCACCGGATTCGACCGCGGCCCGACCGTCACCCGCTATCACGTCACGCTCGGCCCCGGCGTGAAGGTGGAGCGGATCACCAATCTGACCCGCAACATCGCCTACGCGGTGAAGAGCGCCGAGGTGCGCATCCTGTCGCCGATCCCGGGCCGCAGCGCGGTCGGGGTCGAGATCCCGAACGCCGACCCGGAAGTCGTGATGCTGGGCGACGTGCTGCGCTCGCCGGTGGCTCAGCGCGACCAGCACCCGATGCTGGTGGCGCTCGGCAAGGACGTCGAGGGCGGCTTCATCGTGGCGAACCTGACGAAGATGCCGCACCTGCTGGTCGCCGGCGCAACCGGTGCAGGCAAGTCGTCCTGCATCAACACGTTGATCCTGTCGATCCTGACGAGAGCCACGCCCGACCAGGTGCGCATGGTGCTCATCGATCCCAAGCGGGTGGAATTCGCCGCCTATCAAGGGATTCCGCACCTCGTCACCCCGGTGATCACGAATGCGAAGAAGGCCTCCGACGCGTTGCAGTGGGTCGTGCGCGAGATGGACATGCGCTATGAGGACATGGAGTCGTCGGGCGTGCGGCACATCGACGACTTCAACCACAAGGTGCGCAGCGGCGAGCTGGTCGCGCCGCCCGGATCCGAGCGCGTGTACAGCGCGTACCCGTACCTGCTGGTGATCGTCGACGAGCTCGCCGATCTCATGATGGTCGCGCCACGCGACGTGGAAGACGCGATCGTGCGGATCACCCAGCTGGCGCGTGCCGCCGGCATCCATCTTGTGGTGGCGACGCAACGTCCGTCCGTCGACGTGGTGACGGGGCTGATCAAGGCGAACGTGCCGTCGCGGCTCGGCTTCAAGACGTCGTCGCTGGCCGATTCGCGAGTCATCCTCGACCAGCCGGGTGCGGAGAAGTTGCTCGGCAAGGGTGACGCGCTGTTCCTGCCGATGGGTGCGTCGAAGCCGGCGCGCATGCAGGGCGCGTTCGTCACCGACCCCGAGATCCACGCGATCGTCGCGCATTGCAAGGAGCAGTTGCAGCCGACCTATCGCGAGGACGTGACTGCGCCGGTCGCCGCGCGCAAGGAGATCGACGAGGACATCGGCGACGACATGGAGCTGTTCCTGTCTGCTGTCGAGCTGGTCGTCTCGACGCAGTTCGGCTCGACGTCGATGTTGCAGCGCAAGCTGCGGGTCGGTTTCGCCAAGGCCGGCCGGCTGATGGACCTGATGGAATCGCGCGGCATCGTCGGCCCGTCCGAGGGCTCGAAGGCGCGTGACGTGCTCGTGCTGCCCGATGAGATGGCCGGGCTGATCTACACGCTGCGCAACGGTGGCACGGCCGACGATCTGGTCAGCGCGGACGACGCCGACCCGGCGCAGCCGACGTCCGCCTGACCTTAAACGCCGACAGTGGTCAGTTGCGGCGTTCACTGGTCAGTTACAACTGACCACTGAGGCTCGCAACTGACCACTGTCAGTGCAGCGCGTCAGTGACGGCGGTGCTTGGCCTGGTAGAAGGCCGCGGAGACCATGCGCAGGATCCCGAACCCGCGTGCGCCAGGACGGCGGTGCTTGCCGACGTAGGCCTCGGTGGCCTCGTCTGTCGATGTGAACCCGGACGTCGACGGCGACCACGCCGGGTACGCCGGTTCGATCCGATCGATAGTGGCCATGCAGGCTCACCCCCTTCGGCGTCGACGCTAACCCTCGACCCGCACTTGACCCGGGCGGCGCGCCGGAGCGGGCGATCAGAGCCGGCGCAGCATCCGGGTGTTGCCCAACGTGTTCGGCTTGACGTACTCCAGGCCCAGGAACTCGGCCACGCCCGGGTCGTAGGAGCGGCGCAGCGCGTCATAGGTGTCCGGCTCGACCGGCGTGCCTTCGATCGCGGCGAAGCCGTGCCGGGCGAAGAAGTCGGTGTGGAAGGTCAACGCGAACAGCCGGGTGAGGCCCAGCTCGCGAGCGGTGCTGATCAGCCCGTCGAGCACGAGCGCGCCGATGCCCTGGCCGCGGTGTTCTGGATGGACGGCCAGCGTGCGCACCTCGCCCAGGTCGGCCCACAGCACGTGCAGTGCGCCGCAAGCCACCACCGTGCCGTCCTGCTCGGCGACGAGGAAGTCCTGCACGTCCTCATACAGCGTGACGAGCTCCTTCGCGAGCAGCTTGCGCCCGGACCCGGCGTAGACGTCGACGAGCGCCTTCATCTCGGGGACGTCGAGCGTGCGCGCGCGACGGACGAGCGGAGCCACGCAACGACGCTAGCGGCCTCGGCTCACGACCTCGTCATGGGATGGCCCGGTCGAGCGCGAAGTATGGCGCCTGGCCCGTGCCATTGCTCCAACGCAGGCCGGCCACGATGTGGTCCATGTCTCTGCGATCGGCCTCGTCAAGTTGCTGGCCGTCCACGCCGTCGGTCAGCCCGAACTCGACGAGCACCTTTCCGAGATGGACGTCGGCCACCGCGTCCCTGCGGTTGTAGTACCCGGTCAGCCCGCCGATCGCGGTGCGGTATTTCGCGGTCATGGGCACGGTGGGTGTCTGCCCCCGCTGCACGGCGGCGCTGAAGCCGTGCCCGCCGCCCGAGCCGAGATCGAAGACCAACGCGTAGTTCTCGCTGCGGTCGTCGAAGACGTCGGTCACCGCCAGGTCCGGTGCCCACGTCAGCCGGAACGGCACCAGGATCGGCTCGGCCGCCGAGGGTTCGACGGCTGCGGCCACCTGCTGCAGCGTCGCGGTCCGGCCGCCGAGCGGCGTCACGCCTTGGACCAGGGCCCAGCTGTCGGGTTCGTACTCCCATGCCATGGTGGGGAGGCGCGTGCTGGGTCCGCCGACCCAGGCCAACTGGCCTAGGTGGGTCGGGTGGTTGGCCACGCTCGTCGTCGGCCAGGAGGTCACCCCGTTCGCCGCGGCGTCGAAGCGGCCCTTGGCGTACACGGTGATGTAGTCCGATGCCGACTCGCAGCCGTTGCAGCCGATCGGTTCGTCCGGGTCGGCGATGATGCGGACCGCACGCTGCCGGTAGCCCGGCTCGGACCACGCGGCGTGCGTTGCATATCCCGGCAACGGCCGGAGCCCGAAGGTCGTCAGCGCCGCCCGGCGAGCCGGATGTGCGGTCGGCGGCAGAGAGGTAGCCGTCGGTGACGGGTCGGGCGCGGACCGCACGGTCGGCGAGGGGGATCGGGTCGGTCTGGACTGGTCGTCGTTTGCCTGCTGCAGAGCAACGAGGGCTCCGGCCAGCGCCGCGACCACCGCCGCGGCCACGGCCGGTGCAAGCCAGCGACGGCGGTGCGAGGGCACGGCCGTGGTCTCCCAGCGCGGGCCGTCCTGGACGAGGTCGGCCCGCCCGTCGAGCGTGGCACGCAGCAGGCGCTCGAGGTCCTGGTCGTTGCGCAGGCTGGTCATCGGGACCCCTCCGTCGCCAGGGCCCGATGCTCGCGCAACGCGGTGAACACGCGCGAGGCAAGGCTGCGGACGGTGCCGACGGTCGCTGGTGTCACAGTCGGTGAAGAACGCAAATCCCAGTAGACGTGCCCGTCCTGCAGGGCCGCAGAGTCGATCACGTTGGTCGCATCGGCGAGGTCCTGCTCACTCATCGTTGCGAGCACTTTCGCCGACCCGTCGCGGGTGTCGACGAGCAGCAGTTTGGTGACGGCGGGGCCGTGGCGTCGGCGTAGAAGCGCAGCACGAGCACGGTGCGCTGGCGAACGGGAAGGCGCCGCAGCGCCTGCCATAGCGCATCGCGCTCGGCGGGGTCGGCGGCTGCCGCCAACGAGTCCGGCACCGCCTCGACGACCAGCTCGGTGCTCGATGCCCGACGGGCCCGGGTCACGTTCGTATTGGCCAGGGCACGGCGGGCGTAACCGACCGGGTTGTCGAGCATCAGCCCGTCCGGGAACCGCCGGTGCAGCGCGAGCAGGACGTCCTGGAGCAGGTCCTCGGCGCGGTGCTGGTCGCCGCAGAGCAGGTAGGCGAAGCGCAGCAGTTCCAGGCCATGGCGGTCGGCCAGCTCGGCCACGGAACCGCTGGGCTGTACCGACACCGAGATCACGTCCTGTGCGACGCGGTCAAAGGCGGCAAGTGTTGCACCTTTGGGCGACTAAACTGAGTCGCTGTGGATACAAAGGCGCGCCGGGTCGCGTTGGTGACCCTCGGCTGTGCCCGCAACGAGGTCGACTCCGAAGAGCTGGCGGCCCGGCTGGGTACGGGCAACTGGGAACTTTCCGACGAGGCGCACGCCGACGTCCTCGTGGTCAATACGTGTGGCTTCGTCGACGCGGCGAAGAAGGACTCGATCGACACCGTCCTGGCCGCCGCCGACACCGGCAAGAAGGTCGTGGCGGTGGGCTGCCTGGCCGAGCGGTACGGCGACGAATTGGCTGCGCAGCTGCCTGAGGCCGACGCTGTGCTGGGCTTCGACTCGTACGCTGACATCGCCGCCCGCCTCGACGACGTGGTCGCCGGACGGCCCATCATCGCGCACAAGCCGCGCGACCGGCGCACCCTGTTGCCGGTGACGCCGGTGCACCGGCCGGCTGCAGCGGTCGACGTCGCGCTGCCGGGTCACGCCTGGTTGCCGACAGGCACGGCGCGTAAGCGGTTGGACGACTCGCCGCTGGCCTACCTGAAGATCGCCTCGGGCTGTGACCGACGGTGCACGTTCTGCGCGATCCCCTCCTTCCGCGGCTCGTTCGTGTCGCGGCTGCCCGCCGACATCCTGGCCGAAGCGCAATGGCTGGCCGGGCAGGGCGCTCGCGAGCTCGTCCTCGTCAGTGAGAATTCGACGTCCTACGGCAAGGATCTCGGCGACTTGCGTGCCCTGGAGACCCTGCTGCCCGACCTGGCGGCGGTCGACGGGATCGAACGGATCCGCGTGTCGTACCTGCAGCCGGCCGAGCTGCGGCCGTCCCTGCTCGAAGCGATCGCGACGACACCGGGCGTAGCGCCGTACTTCGACCTGTCCTTCCAGCACTCGTCGCCGGACGTGCTGCGGCGGATGAAGCGATTCGGCTCGACCGATTCGTTCCTCGACATCCTGGCCCGCGCCCGGTCGTTCGTCCCCGAACTCGGGGCGCGCTCGAACGTCATCGTCGGGTTTCCCGGCGAGACCGACGACGATCTCGCCGAACTCGAGCGCTTCCTCACCGAGGCACGCCTCGACGTCGTGGGCGTCTTCGGGTACTCGGACGAGGACGGCACCGATGCTGAGAAGTTCGAGAACAAGCACTCCGCCGACGAGATCGCCGCGCGCGTCGAGCACATCAGCACGCTGGCCGACGAGCTGATGGCCCAGCGCGCCGAGGACCGCCTTGGCGAGCTGGTCGAGGTGCTCGTCGAAGATGCCGACGAAGCGGTCGGGCGCGCGATGCATCAGGGCCCGGAGACCGACGGGATCGTCCGGCTGACCGGTCCGGTCGAGCGCGGCACCTTCGTGCCCGCAGTTGTGATCGACAGCGAGGGGATCGACCTCGTTGCCGATACCAAAGGCACCGGATGGTGAAGAACCCGCCGCGGCTCAACCTCGAGCCCGTGGGTGACGACCCGATCGCCGACCCGTCGAACGCGGTCTCGGCGTGGAACCTCGCCAATGCCCTGACCGTCTTCCGCCTTGCGCTCGTGCCCTTCTTCGTGGTGGCGCTGTTCTGGGGGACGGGACACGAGACCGGCTGGCGGGTGATCGCCTGGGCGATCTTCGCGGTGGCATCGGTGACCGACCGTTTCGACGGCGAGTTGGCTCGGCGGCGCAACCTGATCACCGAGTTCGGCAAGCTCGCCGATCCGATCGCGGACAAGGCGCTGATCGGCGCGGCATTGATCAGCTTGTCGCTGCTGGGCGATCTGCCATGGTGGGTCACTGTCGTCGTCCTCGTGCGCGAGGTGGGCGTGACGCTGCTGCGGTTCTGGGTGATCCGGCACGGCGTCATCGCGGCCAGTCGCGGTGGCAAGCTCAAGACCCTGCTCGAGGGGGTCGCGATCGGCCTGTTCGTGCTGCCCGAGTGGGGCTGGCTGCGCGACGTCGCCTGGGTCGTCATGATCGCGGCGATCGTGCTGGCCCTCGCGACCGGCTTCGACTACGTCGGACGGGCGGTGAAGCTGCGCCGGTCGGCGCACGCGGCGCTGCTCGATGTGGAATCCGCACGCGCGCTCGGACGTTGAGATAGAAGATTGTGATGTTCGCTGTGAGCGGACGGGCTTTCTTGCCGCCACCTCTGTCCGGCCGGGCCGGTACGGTGAACTGACAGCTGGTATCACCAGTGCGTGATCGACCGAGGAGGTCTACGCCATGCCCGTGCTTCGCCAAGTGGTCGGTGAGACCCTCCGCGGCGTCCGTATGCGGCAGCGCCGCACGCTGCGCGAGGTCTCGGCCAGCGCGCGGGTCAGCCTGGGATATCTGTCCGAAGTAGAGCGCGGCCAGAAAGAGCCGTCATCGGAACTGCTCGCGGCGATCGCGTCGGCCCTGGATGTCGAGCTGTCCGAGCTGTTCCAGGAAGTCTCGGTGATCCTGCGGCGCGAAGAGAAGCTGGCCGGCGGGCACCTCGCGGCCGTCCCCGGCGCAGGCTCGGCGCGTATCGCGCCCGCACCGGCGACCGAGGCGGGCACCGCCCAGTTGCGGGCCGTTCCGACCTTCGCCGCCTAGCCACATCTGTCACAGCAGAAACATCTGTCACAGTTCTCGGCGCGCCTGCGCGCGCCGTCAACTTCCTCGCCAACCGCGGGGCTAGCGTCGCGACCATGGCCGACCCGCTGATCGACACGCTGTTCCGATCGACCGTGCTGCCGACATCGCCGCCTGCGATCGCCTCGGCGGCGCCGGTCCGCGAGACCGGCACGCGCTCGCGCGCGGGCAACGCGATGAACCGCACCCGAGCAGCATTGCTCGTCGGCGCCCGGCGCGCCGTTGAGATGAGCGGTACCAAGATCACGATGGCCCAGGTGGCAGCGTCCGCCGGGGTGGCCAAGGCGACGCTCTACAACCACTTCCGCACCCGTGAGGCCGTGCTCGACGCGCTCCTGCTTGACGAGGTGCGCGTGCTCACCGAGCGTGCCGCCGGGTTGCCGCTCGCCGACGCGCTCGCGACCACCGCGGCCGCCATCTCCGACAGTCCGGTGCTGCGCACGTTGTCGCGGATCGAACCGGCCACGGTTGCCACCCTCGGCCGGATCGATCGCACGGCGATCGGGTGGCAGCGGGCCCGCGAGGCGGTCGACGGCGCGCTGGCCGCCGACTCGCGCGGCGGAGCGGAACTGGTGCTGCGCTGGCTCGCCTCGTTCCTGCTCACCCCCGCCCGGCCGGCCACCATCGCCGCCGACCTCGCCGTGCTCATCGCCGCGCTGCCTGATGCTCCGGGCAAGGCCGCGGTTGCCGCGTCAGCCTGACCGCTGGCAGCGCGGGCACCACCAGGTGCTGCGCGTGTATGGCGCGGTGCCCTGCTCGGCGTAGCTGATCGGCGTGCGGCAGCGCAGGCACGCTTCGCCGCGTCGCCCGTAGACCCAGTGTTCCTGCCCGCGGCCCGTCCGCCCCGTCGTCGACTGCTCGGGATGATCGCGGTTGGCGCGCAGCAGCCGCTGTGCGGTGCCGACCAGCCGCGCCAGATCGGGCACCGAGCCGGTCTGCAACCATGGATCGATCCGCTCCAAGAACAGCGCTTCGCACTTGTACATGTTGCCGATGCCGGCCAGGTTGCGCTGGTCGAGCAGCGCCTCGCCGATCGCCACGTCGGGCAACACGGCCAGGTTCGCGACCGCGCGCGCAGGATCCCAGTCGTGGCCGAGCAAGTCAGGCCCGAGGTGCCCGACCAGCTCCGCTTCGCGGTCGGCCGCCACGATGCGCAGGTCGTGGACCCGATAGCCGGTGGCCAGCCATTCGGTGTTGCCGAGTTGCGCGCGGATGGCGTGGTCGGGGTGTCGGCGCGGTCGCGTGCCCGCGCGGCTGAGGTACCACGACCCGTCCATGCGCAGGTGACTGTGCAGGATGCGGTCGGACGCCAGTCTGGTGAGCAGGTGCTTGCCGCGGGCATCGACGGCGCTCACCGTGTCGCCGCGCAGGTCGATCGTGGCCAGCTGGGGCACGCGCAGCTCGCCGACGGTGAGTTCACGTCCGCGCAAGGCTTGATCGAGCCGATGCGCGGTGAGCCAGACGGTGTCCCCCTCGGGCATCAGCAGCGGCGCGTCGGCTTCGGCTGGCACGAGCCGTCCAACACCGGCAACGCACCGCGCAGCAACGACCCCAGTGCGTAGCCGATCGGGGTCTTGGACTTGGCGGTCAGCACGGCCTGAACCGCTTCCCCGATCGATCCGACCTTGGACTTGGCCAGGTACTGCGAGATCGGTGCGCGGGTGATCGGGTCGGGAGCCGACAGTGCGAGGTTCTTGGCGAATGCAGCGTGCACCGCGCCACTGTTCCCCTTGCGGGGCAGCACGCACACCACCTCGCGGTCGGGACCGGCCTTCGTGCCGGGATCACGAACACCGACCGCGTACACCGCAGCGTTCCGGTCACTCGGCGGCGCCGGCCTGATATCTGCTCCGATGACATCGCCGAGGCAGTCGGCCAGATCGCGATACCCGTCGGCGTCGAGTAGCGATGACCTGTTGCCGAGTGCCTGCTGCAGCGTCGCGCCGTTCGGACTCATCGTCATGCTGTCGTCGTCGACGACAACCTGATTGAGGTCGTTGAGCAGGCCCGGGTTGGCCAGCGCCGGCATGCGGTTGATCGCGTTGTCCGGCGCGAGGGAGAGCCCGGACGTGCCGCCGAAGGTTCGTGGCTTGGCACCGAGGGCCTTCAGCTTGGCGGTCACCGCAGTCTTCTCGACGCCGCCGCTGATTCGGACTGCGGTGTTGGGTGGCGTGCCGATGGTCACCATCGTGTCGGTGGCGAGGATGTCGAGTGCGATCAGCTTCGACAAGCCGATCGAGAGCGAGGTGAACCGACCCGCTCCGTAGCTGACCACCAGCTGCCAGCGGGCGTCGATGACGGGCTTGGCCTTGGGATCGGCGATGCCGAGCTCGCGCAGCCGCTTCATGTCGCCGAACTGGAATTCCGTCTTAGCGGCGCCGGCGCCGTTCACCGAGGACATCGCCTTGGCCAGTTCGGTCGAGCCGGCGCCGTTCGAGTCGCTGGAGCAGGCGGTGAGGGCAACAGCGAGCACGGCTGCCGCGGCGGTGGCGGTGCGACGTGAGATCGGCATGAGAGGTGATCTACCCACATCGCGGAAAACTATCCGCGTAGCCGCAAACCGCGCGGGGTCGGCCGGAACCCGGCTGACTCCAGCGCATCGCCGAGCGGCGAAGCCACGATCGGTGCGCCGTCGGCCCGCTCGACGGCCAGCTTGCCGAGCGCACCGTCGCGCACCGCGAGGGCCAATGCGTCGGCCGCGGGCTGCAGCACGGCGGCGCCGTCGGCGAAGGAAAGCAGGGTGCGTCCGCCGCGTTCGACGTACAGCGCGCAGGTGCCGTCGACCATGACGACCAGCGCGCCGGCCTTGCGGGCGGCCTGATGCCCACGGCCGCCGCTCTCGGATGCCGGTGCCTGCGGCCAGGGCAGCGCCGCACCGTACGGGTTGGCCGGGTCGGTCGCAGCCAGCACGAGAGTGGGCCCGGGCTCGCGGACCTCGTCGGGGCGGGCCTGGGCGCGCAGCCGGTCGACCGCGCCGGGCAGGGCGAACTGTGCGGCACCGAGTCCATCGACGAAGTAGCCGCGCCGGGCCCGGCCGGACTCCTCGGCTGCCTTCAAGACGGGGTAGACGGCGGCGAACCCGCCGGTGACCCGCTCGGCGGCGACCGAGCCGCGGGTGACGAGTCCGTAGCGGTCGAGCAGCGTGTCGGCGGCGGCCAGGGCACGCCGGGTCGGGTCGGTATCGCGGATCGGCGGGGTTGACCAGCGCCCGCCCATCGTGTGCGGCGCCCCGCGTGGTGCCGCGGTCGTCGGCACGCCGGCGAGAGCGCCGTAACGCCCGTAACGCGCACGCGGCGCTCGCCGCTTGCGGGCGTGTGCGGTACGCGTGCCGGAATCGAGCCGGGCCCGAACCGGCGCGAGCGTGTCGTTGGTGAGCGCGCCGGCCCAGACGAGATCCCAGACCGCAGCGGCGACGTCGTCATCGCCGGCTTCGGCGAGCCGGTCAGCAAGCGCGCGGAAGAACACGGCGCTACCCGGCTCGAGACAGGCGAGCAGCGAGTTCGCCAGCTCGCCATCGACCGGGTCGGGAGGCGGCAACAACAGAGGGGCTACGTCGGAAGGGGTCAGCACGATCCAGCCGTCGTTGCCGGCCAGCGCGCCCGCGCCCGTCCACACCACGTCACCGCTGAGCGTGAGCTCGTCGAGCATGCTCGGCTGGTAGCCGGCCACCCGGCTCGGCAGCACGAGCGATTCGAGCGCCGATGCGGGTACCGGCACGCCGGCCAGTTGCTCGATCGCACGCAGTACGCCGTCGGTTCCGAGTGCTGTGCGCGCACCGATGCCTTGCCAGGCCGGGACGAACCGGGCCAGAGCCACCGCCGGCACCGGCTCGACCTCCTTGCGCAGCGCGGCCAGGGAACGGCGGCGCACCATGCGCAGGACTTCGGCGTCGCACCACTCGAGCGCGGTGCCGCCCGGTCGGAATTCGCCCTGGATGATCCGTCCCGTCGTGGCCAGCCGGGCGAGTGCCGCACCGACCACGGCGACGCCGAGCCCGAGCCGCGCGGCGACGTCGCTCGGATGGAACGGACCGTGTGTGCGAGCGAAACGCGAGACGAGGTCGCCGAGCGGATCCTTGACCGGCTCGGTGAACGCCTCCGGAACGCCGACCGGCAAGGCCGCGCCGAGCGCGTCTCGTACCCGGCCGGCGTCTTCGATCGCGAGCCAGCGTTGTTCGCCGGCGATGCGCACGCGGATCGCGCGACGCGACTCTTCCAGTTCGGCCAGTTCCTGTGCGGTGGCCCCCCGCGCCATCGCTTCGTCGCTGGTGAGGTCGCCGACGGCGCGCAGCAGGTCATGGACGGCGTCGATCCCGTTCGCGCGCCGGTCGTCAGCAAGGCGGGTGATCTCGCGCTCGACGTCGGAGAGGGCGTCGGCGTCGAGCAGCTCGCGCAACTCGGTGGCGCCGAGCAGTTCGGCGAGCAAGGCAGAGTCGAGGCTGAGCGCTTGCGCGCGGCGTTCGGCCAGTGGCGCGTCGCCGTCGTAGAGGAACATGCCGACGTAGCCGAACAGCAGTGATCGTGCGAACGGCGATGCGGTCGGTGTCTCGACCTCGACCAGCTTCACCTGCCGCGAGGACAGCTCGCGCATCAACCCGACCAGGCCTGGCACGTCGTAGACGTCCTGCAGGCACTCGCGCATCGCCTCGAGGACGACCGGGAAGTCGCCATACTCGGACGCGACCTGCAGGAGCTGGTTCGCGCGCTGGCGCTGCTGCCACAGCGGGGTGCGCCGCCGTGGATCGCGGCGCGGAAGCAGCAGCGATCGTGCCGCGCACTCGCGGAAGCGCGAGGCGAACAAGGCCGAGCCGCTCACCTCGCTGGTGACCAGCGCTTCGATCTCGTCGGCTTCGAACACGGCGAGATCGGCACCGGGTGCCTCGCCGTCGGTGTCAGGAAGGCGCAGCACGATGCCGTCGTCGGAGTGCATGGTCGATACGTCCAGTCCGTACCGCTCGCGCAATCGCGCACCGATGGCGAGCGCCCACGGCGCGTTCACCGGAGCGCCGAACGGCGAGTGCACGACCAGCCGCCAGTCGCCGAGCTCGTCGCGGAACCGTTCGACGAGGACAGTGCGGTCGTCGGGCAGATGCCGGGTCGCCTCGCGCTGCTCGGCGAGGTAGGTCAGGAGGTTGGCGGTGCCCCACTCGTCGAGGCCGGCAGCTCGTGCCCGCGCTGCAGCATCGGCCGGCGATGCGGTGGAGACCTCGCGCAGAAACGCGCCCAACGCTCGTCCCAACTCGACCGGACGGCCCGGAGAATCCCCTTTCCAGAACGGCATCTTCCCGATCTGCCCGGGTGCCGGCGTGACCAGTACGCGGTCGTGCGTGATGTCTTCGATGCGCCAGGACGACGAGCCGAGCAGGAACACGTCACCGACACGCGACTCGTAAACCATCTCCTCGTCGAGTTCGCCGACTCGCCGGCCGGGCCCTTCGCCCGATGCGAGGAAGACGCCGAACAGGCCGCGGTCGGGGATCGTGCCGCCGCTGGTCACCGCGAGCCGCTGCGCCCCGCGACGCGCGGTGAGCATGCCGGTGACGCGGTCCCACACCAGCCGCGGCCGCAACTCGGCGAAAGCATCGGACGGGTAGCGGCCTGCGAGCATGTCGAGCGTCGCCTCGAGCGCAGAGCGGGGTAGGCCTGCGAATGGCGCGGCCCGCCGCACCGTCGCCTCGACGTCATCGACACTGACCGGCTCGAGCGCGACCATGGCCACGATCTGCTGGGCCAGCACGTCGAGTGGATTGCGCGGATACCGCATCGACTCGATCGCGCCGGCTCGCATCCGCTCTGCGACGACCGCACACTCGACGAGATCGCCGCGGAACTTCGGGAAGATCACGCCGCGGCTGACGGCTCCCACCTGGTGCCCGGCCCGTCCCACGCGCTGCAATCCGGACGCGACCGAGGGCGGTGACTCGACCTGCACCACGAGATCGACCGCGCCCATGTCGATACCGAGTTCGAGGCTGGAGGTGGCGACGACGGCGGGCAGCCGGCCGGCCTTGAGATCCTCTTCGACCAGCGCGCGCTGCTCGCGCGAGACCGACCCGTGGTGGGCGCGGGCGACGACGATGTCGCCGGTGGGGTGTGCCGAACCGGCCTGGGCCATCAGCTGTGCCGGCGGTGCGCCCTGATCGAGGGTGATCCCAGCACGTTCAGTGGCTAGCTCGTTCAGCCGCGCCGTCAGCCGCTCGGCGAGCCGCCGCGAGTTCGCGAACACGATGGTGGACCGGTGCTGCTCGACCAGGTCGAGCACGCGTTCCTCGACGTGCGGCCAGATGCTCGCCCGCCGCCCGCCGCCTGCAGCCGGGCCGGACAGGTCTTCGGTCGGCTCGCCGAGGTTGGACATGTCTTCGATCGGGACGACGACCTCGAGGTCGAACGTCTTCTCGATCGGCGGCTGCACGACCGTGACCGGCCGGCCGCCGGCCAGGAAGGTGGCCACCTCGTCGACCGGACGGACGGTGGCGGACAGGCCGATGCGCTGCGCGGGCTGGTCGAGAACGGCATCGAGGCGTTCGAGGGTCAGCGCCAGATGGGCGCCGCGCTTGGTCGAACAGACCGCGTGCACCTCGTCGACGATCACCGTGTCGACGCCACGTAGCGCCTCGCGGGCCGCCGAGGTGAGGATGAGGAACAGCGACTCGGGCGTGGTGATGAGGATGTCGGCCGGGTGCCGGGCGAAGGCACGGCGCTCGTCGGCGGGCGTGTCGCCGGAGCGCATCGCCACCGTGACGTCGGGCGCGGGCAGTTCGAGTCGCGCAGCGGCCTGGCGGATGCCGGCCAGCGGCGAGCGCAGGTTTCGCTCTACGTCGACGGCCAGCGCCTTGAGCGGGCTGACGTACAGCACCCGGCAGCGCCGCATCGGATCCTCGGGCTTGGGCAGTGCCGCGAGCCGGTCGAGCGCGGACAGGAACGCGGCCAGGGTCTTGCCGCTGCCGGTGGGCGCGACGACCAGGGTGTGCTCGCCGCGCGCGATCGCCGCCCACGCGCCCTGCTGGGCCGGCGTGGGCGCGTCGAACGCGCCGTCGAGCCAGGCCTGAGTGGCGGGGGAGAAGCGGGTCACCGGTCAAGTGTGCCTGCCGGGTGCGACAACGCGGACCCGCTCAGGCTGGCCGGCTTTGCCCCGGGTGCGCCTGCTGCCGGCGCGTTCCAGCGTGCATACGCGGGGCAAGGCGGCGGTGCTGGATCCGGTCAGCTGCCGGCAGCCAGTCGGGCCGCGAGGCGGTCGCGGACGGCCGGCCAGTCGTCGTCGGTCATCGCGTACTGGACGGTGTCGCGCCACGATCCGTCGCGGCGCAGCCGGTGCTTGCGCAGCACGCCTTCGCGGGTCGCGCCCAGCCGCGCGATCGCGTCCTGCGAGCGGATGTTGTAGATGTCGGTGTGCCACACCACGCGCACCGCGCCGAGCTCATCGAAGGCGTAGGTCAGCAACAGCAGCTTCGACTCGGTGTTGTGCCCGGTGCGCCACCACCGACGGCCTAGCCAGGTGTGCCCGATCGCCAGCGTGCGCGAGGCCGGTGACACGTCGTAAAGGGAGGTCGTCCCGGCAAATTCGCCAGTCACGGCGTCGAACTGCGCGTAGGGGAACCGCTCGCCGCGGGCACGTGCGGCCAGCCCGGCCAAGATGTGCTGTTCGGCATCGTCGAGGGTCTTCGGGACGGAGTTGCTGCCGTGCTTCGGGTTGAGCCACCGGAATACTTCCTCGCCGTCCTCTGCGGTGCCGGCAGCGGCCAGGTAGCCGGGTGCGTGCCCGATGGCGAGCGGCTCGAGGCGGATCAGCCGACCGGTGTGGACGGGCAACGCGTACCACGAATCGGGGTTCACGCCGCGATCCTCGCAGCCGGCGCACGACGATTGCGCGTGCCGCTCACCGAGAAGCGGCCCGTAGCCGGCGCAGCATCCGCGCGTCGTCGAAGCCGACCGACCGCGCGGCTGACTCGACGGTGCTGCCCTGCGCGATCAGCGTCTCGGCGTGCTCGACCCGCAGCGTCTGCTGATAGCGCAACGGGGTGAGGCCGATCGTCCGGGTGAAGCGCCGGGTGAGTGTCCGCTCACTGACGCCGACGGCAGCGGCCAGCTCGGCCAGCCGCAGCGGCGACGCGAACCGGGCGTCGATCAGCGCCTGGGCGCGGTGCACCTGGTCGGACAGGTGCACGCGGTGGCGCAGCATCGCGCTCTCCTGGGCATCCTCGCCGTTGCGCCGGGTGTAGATCACCATTTCCCGGGCGATGCGCGCCGCGAGCGCCGGGCCGTGCCGCTGCGCGACCAGGTGCAACGCAAGGTCGATGCCGCTGGCGATGCCGGCCGAGGTGACGACGCGGTCGTCCTCGGTGAACAGCACGTCGCGCACGACGTGGGCGCGTGGATAGCGGGCTGCGAGTTCGTCCTGGTGCTCGTGATGGGTGGTGCATCGGCGACCGTCGAGCAGTCCGGCACGGCCGAGCGCCTCTGCGCCGGCGCACACGCTCGCGACCGTGCCACCGCGGGCGTGGTGCTCGACGAGCGTGCTCAGGACGAACTCCGGGATCGGCACTGAATCGGCGAGGCGATCGCCACGCCAACCAGGGACCAGCACAAGGTCGTCCAGCTCCAGCGCTGGCATCGTGGTGTCGGTCTGTACCGGCAGCCGTTGTGCGGTCGCGACGACCGGCGTCTCGGCGACATACCGCAGGTCGTAGCCGCCACTGCCGAACACCTGCGCCGGCCCGGCGAAGTCGAGCAGGTGGACGCCGGGGACGAGCGCGAAGACGACCGTGATCACGATCCGGTCATCGTGCCACGACATCGTCGGTGGTCGCGATCGTCGCGAACTCGCGCGCCCCGAGGACGCGAGCGGTGCGCTCGATGATCTCGCCGGCAGAGAGTCCCTCGATGCCCGACGTCGTCGTCGCGTCGGCGACGAAGGTGACCTCGAAACCGAGATCGGACGCGACGCGCGCTGTCGTCTCGCAGCACTGCTCGGTGCGGATCCCGCAGATCACCACCTCCCGAACGCCGTGCTGCATGAGCTGCTGCTGCAGGTTCTTAGTGGTGAAGGCATTGATGGATGTCTTTACTACGCAGGGTTCGTCGGCCCGCGGCTTGATCTCGTCGAACAACCGGACGTAGCCCTGATCCGGATCGAAGACGGTGTCCGAGCCCGGCTCGGCGTGCATCACCCAGACCACGAGGTCACCGCATTCGCGTGACGAGTCGACCAGTCTGGTCACCTGCTTGGCGATATCCGGGTTTTGCATCTCGCTCCAGTCGGCGGGCCGTGTGCGGAACGATTCTTGGACGTCGATGACGAGAAGCGCTCGATTCATGCCGTCGATCGTCCGCTCAATCGACCGTCGAAGCCAGGGCCCGGACAGCCATGATGCGGACGGATCCGGTCACTGCGGAAGCAGCACCGAATGCCAGCACGACGCGGGACCAGGCGAGGTCCTCGCGGCGGTCGCCCACGCGCGCGTTGGCCCAGTCGACGATGCCGGTCACCCGGTCGCCGACGGCCAGGACGTTGAACGGCTGGAGGTCGAGATGGCACAGCACCGATCCGTCGGGAGCCGGCGGGGCGTGCAGGCGTGCGTGCGCGGCGCCCAGAAGCCGGCCCCAGAGGGTGACGTCGTAACCGGCCAGCCGTCCCGCCGCGATCGCAGGTGGCAGAGCTAGTGCGACCAGCGCATCGGAGAGGGCCGACTCGATCACCTCGGCAGCGTACGTAGGCTGGCCAGGTGCGATTGACGGAGTTCTGGCGGCGGATGGACGAGCGCTTCGGCGCGTCCTACTCGCGCAGCGTGGCCGCCGACTATCGGCTGCCGCTGCTCGGTATGACCGCTGACGACGCGCTGCGCTCAGGGGTCGAGGCCAAGGAGATCTGGCGGGCGGTCTGCGCCGAGTTCGAGGTGCCCAGCCACCTGCACTGACCACCGGCGCCGGGGCCCGCGACACGCCGCCGTACGTCCTACGCCTTCGAACAGGTGTTCACTAAGCTCTGTCCACAACAAGGCCGTCCGTCCACAGCTCGGCGATTCGCACCGAAGTTGTCGGTAGGCCGCCCTAGCGTGACAGCAGCCAGTCAATAACCAGTTAGCAGAGCACAAATCCGAAGGGGTTCACCATGGCAGCGTTGGACAAGAACAAGGCGCTCGACGTCGCCCTGGCACAGATCGACAAGCAGCACGGCAAGGGTGCCGTGATGCGGCTCGGCGATCGCGTCGCCACCCCGATGGAGGTGATCCCCACCGGGTCGATCGCGCTCGACGTGGCGCTGGGCATCGGCGGTCTGCCACGGGGGCGGGTCGTCGAGATCTACGGCCCGGAATCGTCCGGTAAGACGACTGTCGCGCTGCACGCAGTGGCCAACGCGCAGGCCGCCGGCGGCACCGCGGCGTTCATCGACGCCGAGCACGCGCTCGATCCCGACTACGCGCGGGCGCTGGGCGTCGACACCGACAACCTGCTGGTCAGCCAGCCCGACACCGGCGAGCAGGCGCTCGAGATCATGGACATGCTGATCCGCTCCGGGGCCCTCGACATCATCGTGGTCGACTCGGTGGCCGCGCTGGTGCCGCGCGCCGAGATCGAGGGCGAGATGGGCGACAGCCACGTCGGCCTGCAGGCCCGGCTGATGAGCCAGGCGCTGCGCAAGATCACCGGCGCGTTGAACAACTCCGGCACGACCGCGATCTTCATCAACCAGCTTCGCGAAAAAATAGGAGTGATGTTCGGTTCGCCCGAAACGACCACTGGCGGGCGGGCACTGAAGTTCTACGCCTCGATCCGGCTCGACGTGCGCCGCATCGAGACGCTCAAGGACGGCACCGACGCAGTCGGCAACCGCACCCGCGTCAAGGTCGTCAAGAACAAGGTGGCGCCGCCCTTCAAGCAGGCCGAGTTCGACATCGTCTACGGCCAGGGCATCAGCCGCGAGGGTTCGCTGATCGACGTCGGCGTCGAACAGGCGATCATCAAGAAGTCCGGCGCTTGGTACACCTACGACGCCGACCAGCTCGGCCAGGGCAAAGAGAACGTCCGCAACTTCCTGCGCGACAACCCCGACCTGGCGGACGAGATCGAGAAGAAGATCAAGGAGAAGCTCGGCGTCGGTGCGCGAGTTGATGCAGATGCGAGCCGACAGGTTGCACCGGGTGAGCCGTTGCCTGCTCCGGTGGACTTCTGAGTCCGGTGTTGCACAAGCGTGGGT
>DASRSG010000056.1:0-8300 GCA_035656595.1 Jatrophihabitantaceae bacterium
GAGGCAGAAGTTGAGCAGGTGGGTGACTTCGGCCCGTGCCTGCTCGGGTGTGCAATAGCTGTGCGAATCGTCCATGGTCAGCCCGCGGACCCGGGTGAGCCCATGCACGACGCCGGACATCTCGTAGCGGTACACCGCGCCGAGCTCGAACAGGCGCAGCGGCAGCTCACGGTAGGACCGCCCGCGCGAGCGGAAGATCAGGTTGTGCATGGGGCAGTTCATCGCCTTGAGCCGGTACTCCGACTCCTCGAGGTGCATCGGCGGGAACATCGTGTCGGCGTAGTACGGCAGGTGTCCCGAGGTGTGGAACAAGCCGTCCTTGCTGATGTGGGGGGTCGCGACGAAGTCGAACCCCTCGTCCTCGTGGCGCTGCCGTACGTAGTCCTCGAGCACCCTTCGGAGGATGCCGCCCTTCGGGTGGAAGACCGCCAGCCCTGACCCGAGCTCGTCGGGGAAGCTGAACAGATCGAGCTCGATCCCCAGCTTGCGGTGATCGCGCTTGGCGGCTTCCTCGAGCCGGTCGAGATAGGCCTTCAGGTCTTCGCGCGAGGCCCATGCGGTGCCGTAGATGCGCTGCAGCTGCGGGTTCTTCTCGCTGCTCCGCCAGTACGCGGCAGCACTGCGCATCAGCTTGAACGCCGGGATGCGCCGGGTGGTGGGCAGGTGCGGGCCGCGGCACAGGTCGGTCCAGACACGGTCACCGGACTTGGCATCGAGGTTGTCGTACATGGTCAGCCCGCCACTGGCGGATGGGTCGACCTCGGTCGCCTCCTCGCTGCTGACGGTCGACTTCAGCCCGATCAGTTCCAGCTTGAACTTCTCGTTCGCGAGTTCGGTGCGCGCCTCGTCGTCGTCGATCGGACGGCGCGCGAAGCGCTGGCCGGCCTTGACGATGTCGGCCATCTTCTTCTCGATGGCGGCAAGGTCGTCCGGGGTGAACGGGCGCGACGGCAGGAAGTCGTAGTAGAAGCCGTCCTCGATCGGCGGGCCGATGCCGAGCAGGGTGCCCGGGTACAGATCCTGCACCGCTTGCGCCATCACGTGCGCGGCCGAGTGCCGCAGCACTGCCAGCCCGTCCGGCGAGGACGCTGCGACCACCACGACATCGGTCTCGGTATCAGGCGCCCAGTCGAGGTCCTTGAGCACGCCGTCCGGGTCGCGGACCACCACGGCGCCGTCGCGGCCGGTCAGATCGACGCCGGCCTCACGCAGTGCGTCACCCGCCGTCGTCCCGGCCGCAACCCGGATGGGCAGGGCTGGGGTGGACGGGACGCTGCTGGCGGGCACCGGGGGCTCCTCTGGCGGGGGTTGCTGCGGAAAAGGATCGGACGCCAGGAATGCTAGTGCGGTGAGCGCGCCGTCCCGACTGCATATCGGTATAGCCGCAGTTGTGGCCTGTGCCGCGGTAGTGACCGGCTGCACGGCATCCGGCCCGGCCGACCGCCCCACGCGGCACCCCACGTCCACCGCGAAAATCGCGACGGCGCCGGTGCCAGGCGAAGGTCACGGCCAGCAGGTTCCGCCGCCGCGCCGCCCGCGCGGGCGGTTCACGCTGGCCCTGGCCGGCGACGTGCACTTCGAAGGACGGCTCGCGAGCCGGCTTGCGGATAACCCGCGGACGGTGTTCGCGCAGGCGGCGCCAGGGCTGCGCCGGGCCGATCTCACGATGGTGAACCTGGAGACAGCGATCACCACGGGCAGTACCCAGCAGGACAAGGAGTTCACCTTCAGCGCTCCCCCGCGGGCACTCACCGCATTGCGCGACGCCGGCGTCGATGTCGCCACCATGGCCAACAACCACGGAGCCGACTACGGCGCCGCTGGGTTGCGCGACACGTTTCGGGCCATTCGCGCCAGGCACTTCGCGGTGATCGGCGTCGGCAAGAACGCCGCAGCGGCGTTCGCTCCGTACCGGACCACGGTCAACGGGGTGAAGCTCGCGATCTTCGCCGCCGATCAGGTACAGGACGAGACCACGCTGTCGCTGTTCTCCGCCGGCGCGGGCAACCCCGGCGTCGCGAACGCCTACGAGCCGCGGCTGATCCGTGCGGTGCGCGAGGCAAAGCGGGCCGGATACGTGGTCGTCGTCTACGTGCACTGGGGCATCGAGTTCCAGACCTGCCCGTCCAGCGATCAGAGCACGCTCGCGCGCAGACTGGCGGCGGCCGGCGCGAGCGCGGTGGTCGGTGCGCACGCGCACGTACTGCAAGGTGCCGGCTGGCTGCCCAACGGCAGTTATGTCGCGTACGGGCTCGGCAACTACTTGTGGTGGATGTCGTTCGGCAACAACCAGGACGACAACGGCGTGCTCACCCTCAGCTTCGACCACAGCACGGTCACCCGCGCGCATTTCGCACCATCGCACCTCGACAGCCGCGGCGTGCCGATACCCGCAACCGGAGCGGAGAAACGCCGCATTCTCGCCGAATGGAACAACGATCGGCAGTGCACGACCCTCTCGTCCCGCCCACCGAAGTAGGAGCGCAATGTTCGTCTATGAGTTCGAGGGCAAGCGCCCGTCCATCGCCGAGGACGCGTTCGTCGCCCCGACGGCGACGATCATCGGCGATGTGACGATCGAGGCGGGCGCGTCAGTGTGGTACGGCGCAGTCGTGCGCGGCGACGACGGACCGATCGTGATCCGTGCACGGGCGAATGTGCAGGACGGCTCGGTGCTCCACACGACGCCGGGTGTCACCACCGAGATCGGGGTCGGCGCGACTGTCGCGCACCAATGCATCGTGCACGGCGCGGTGCTCGAGGACGAGGCGCTCGTCGGCAACGGTTGTGTCGTTCTCGACGGCGCGCGGATCGGTGCCGGTTCCCTTGTCGCGGCAATGTCGCTCGTTCAGCCCGGTGTGCAGATCCCGCCTGGCGTGCTTGCAGCCGGCGTCCCGGCAGTAGTCAAACGGCCTATAGCGGGCACACCGGCAGAGATGTGGGTGAAGCTGAACCCGACCTACTACCCGGCCCTCGCGCAGAAGCACATTGCGGGGTTGAAACCCGTTTAGAGTGTCGCCATGAGCGACGCTTGCGGAGCGAATCAGGTCAATGCCACGCCGCTAGGCGTGATGGCGGCGACGCTGGGCCCGAGCGCAGTGAGTGGCCCAAAGGAGACGACATGACGACGACGCCGGCGGGCTGGTTCGCGGACCCACTCGGCCGCCACCAGCTGCGTTACTTCGATGGCACTCAGTGGACCGAGCACGTCTCGTCCAACGGACGCACCGCGGTCGACCCGCCGGTCGGCCAAGGGCACGTGCCGACCGTGCAGCGCGCGCCCGAACGGGTGCAGGGCGACGTGACGCGGGCGGGCAAGGCCGGCGTCGCCGCCTACCAGGGCGGCGGGACGATCTTCACCGAGTCCGTCCTGGTGGTGAACCAGAAGGCCAAGCTGATCGAGATCAACAACGAGTACGCGATCTTCGACCAGAATGCCCGTCAACTCGCGGCAGTGCGCGAGGTCGGCCAGAGCAGCATCAAGAAGGCGGCGCGCTTCCTCACCTCGCTCGACCAGTACATGACCCACCAGCTGCAGATCGTCGACATGTCCGGCAACGTGCTGCTCGGGCTGACCCGGCCGGCGAAGTTCGTGAAGTCGAAGATCATCGTGACCGATCCGGGCGGCAATGAGCTCGGCCAGATCGTGCAGCAGAACGCGATCGGCAAGATCCGGTTCGGGCTCGAGGCCGGCGGCCACAGCTACGGCATGATCCAGGGCGAGAACTGGCGGGCCTGGAACTTCGCCATCCTCGACCACACCGGCACCGAGGTCGCGCGCATCACGAAGACGTGGGAGGGCCTGGCGAAGACGATGTTCACCACCGCCGACAACTACGTGGTGCAGATTCACCGCCAGCTCGAGGATCCGCTGCGCATGCTCGTGGTCGCGTCCGCACTCAGCATCGACACCGCGCTGAAGCAGGACTCGCGCGGCTTCGGCTAACCGCCCGACCAGCGGCGTAGATCCTCCGGCGTGTCGAGATCGCTCGGATCGCCGGCGACGTCGACCTCGTCGACGAGGTCACCATGTTCGGCAAGCCATGCTCGCGCACCCTCGTCCGGCGCGGCCAAGGCGATCGACTCGCTCCAGAGTTGCGGCGCCATCACCGTCGGGTGGCCCCGCTGGCCGTGGTAGTTCGCGATCGCGACGCGCCCGGGCCGCCATGCCGCGACGGTGCGTCGCACCGCTTCGGCGCCGATGCCGGGGACGTCGACGAGCAGCACCGCCAACGCATCGACTCCGGCCAGGCCGGCCGCCTCCACCGCCAACGCCAACGACGAGCGCATGCCACGCGCCGGGTCGGGGTTGATCACGGCACGGACGCCGCCGACGACCGTGCCTTTGCGCACAACCGCGATCACCGGATCGCAGCCGCCCGCGCGCAGCGCGCTGACGGCACGGTCGAGCAAGCGCCGTCCAGCGACGATCAGCTCGGCCTTCGGAGTGCCCATCCGGGTGCCCGCACCGGCTGCGAGCACGGCACCAGCGATGGCTGCCACAAATGCACAGACTATGCGCGAGTTGCATCCAACGGCCATGCTCGAAGGATGCAGTTCGACGCATTCGCCGATCCTGACGCTGTCGCCGCCGCTCTGGACGGCGCCGGCTACCTGCCCGACGACGGCGTCGCCACCGCCGCTTATCTGGCGATGCGGCTGGGACGGCCGCTGTTCCTGGAGGGCGATCCGGGCGTCGGCAAGACCGCGCTGGCCCACGCGCTCGCCGAGATCACCGGCTCGTCGCTGGTCCGGCTGCAGTGCTACGAGGGCATCGATGCAAGCCAGGCGCTCTACGACTGGGACTTCCCGCGCCAGGTGCTGCACCTGCGCGCGGCCGGCGATTCGGCCGACGTCCGCGCGCTGGAGGCCTCGCTGTACGACCGGCGCTTCCTGGTTGCCCGCCCGATCCTGCAGGCGCTGGAGAACAGCCCGTCCGTGCTGCTCGTGGACGAGATCGATCGCGCTGACGACGAGTTCGAAGCGTTTCTGCTCGAGGTGCTCGCGGACAACGCGGTGACGATTCCCGAGCTCGGGACGATCCGTGCTGACGTGCCGCCGCTCGTCGTGCTCACCTCCAACCGCACCCGCGAGGTGCACGACGCGCTGAAGCGGCGCTGCCTCTACCACTGGGTCGCGCACCCGTCCTTCGAGCGCGAGGTGCAGATCGTGCGCCGCCACATCCCGGAGGTGAGTGAACAACTCGCCCGCGATGTCGCCGCGGTGGTCGGCGGGTTGCGGACCGCCGACCTGCTCAAGCCGCCGGGTGTCGCCGAGACCATCGACTGGACGCACGCGCTGCATGTGCTCGGCAGCGCGCGGCTCACCGACGGCCGAGCGGTCGCCACCCTGGGCGCCGCGGTCAAGTACCACGAGGACCAGGTGCGCGTGCAGCGCGAGCTTTTGCCCGACCTCTTAGCCCGACTGGCCTAACGAGGTGACCACGAACGCAATGAGCGCTCGCGCGAAGAGCCGCGGGACACCTTGACCGCCGATACGGGCGTCGTTGAGTCACTCACGGGGTTTGCTCGGGCGCTGCGGGCGGCTGGGGTGAACGCCGATCGGGCCCGCCTCACCACGGCAATGTGCGCGCTTGCCGAGCTCGACGCCGGCAATGCCGACCACGTGTACTGGGCGGCCCGCCTGGCCCTGTGCGCCGAGCCGGACGACCTGCCCCGCTTCGATGCGCTGTTCGACCTGTGGTTCCGCGGTGCTCGTCCCACCGTGCCAATGCTGACCAGCCAGCCCGCGCCGGCGCAGGAACTCAGCCCGGTGGCCGGTCTCGACCGCGGCAGCAACGACGAGGGCCCCAGCGAGGAGGACGTACTGCGCACCGCCGCCAGCGACGCCGAGATCCTGCGCCACCGCGATGTCGGCCAGCTCAGCCCGGGCGAGCGCGACGAGGTGCACCGCCTGATCGCTTTGCTGGCCCCGAAGGTTGGCCGGCGCCGCACGCTGCGCCGCAGTCCACGTGGCGACGACCGGGTGGATGTGCGCCGCACCGTGCGACAACTGCTCAAGGACGGCGGCGAGCCGGGCGCCCTGCGCTACACCGGGCGGCGCGAGAAGCCGCGCCGGCTCGTGCTGCTGCTCGACGTCAGCGGGTCGATGGCGCCCTATGCCGATGCGCTGCTCCGGTTCGCCCACGCGGCGGTGCGCGCGAACCCGTCGACCACCGAGGTGTTCACCCTCGGTACCCGACTCACGCGGATCACCCGGCAACTGCGGCTGCGCGATCCCGACCTCGCGCTGGCCGCGGCCGGCTCGGCCATCCCGGACTGGAGCGGCGGCACCCGGCTCGGCGACGCATTGCGCGCCTTCCTCGACCTGTGGGGTCAGCGTGGCACCGCCCGTGGCGCGATCGTGGTCATCTCCAGCGACGGCTGGGAACGCGGCGATGCCGAGCTGCTCGGCACACAGATGGCGCGCCTGGCCCGGCTCGCGCACCGGGTCGTCTGGGTGAACCCGCACCGCGGCAAGCACGGATTCGCCCCGGTGACCGGAGGTATGGTGGCGGCCCTGCCCCATCTCGACGAGCTCATCGCGGGGCACTCGCTGGAAGCCCTGCACAACCTGGTGGAGGTCATCGGCCGTGCGTGACGTGATCGAGGATCTCGCCCGTTGGTGGGCCGCGGGCGATCCGGTCGGACTCGGCACGGTGGTCGGCACTTGGAAATCCTCGCCCCGCCAGCCCGGCGCCGCGATGCTCGTCGGCCCGGACGGGACTGCTGTGGGCAGCGTGTCGGGCGGCTGCGTCGAGGGCGCGGTCTACGCACTGGCCGAGGGCTCTCGCGACGATGGCGCGCCTGTGCTGCAGCGCTACGGCGTCAGTGACGACGACGCCTTCGCGGTCGGGTTGACCTGCGGCGGCATCATCGATGTGTTCGTCGAGAAGATCAGCAAGGACACCTTCCCCGAGCTGGGCAGCATCGCCGAGGACATCGCCGCGGGCCGGCCCGTCGCGGTGGCCACCATGATCAGTGGCGACGACCGTCGCGTCGGCCAGCGCCTGATCGTCCGTCCCGATTCGGTCAGCGGGTCGCTGGGCGGCGAACGCATCGACGACGCCGTCCGCGATGACGCTCGCGGCCTGCTGCTGCAGGGGGCGACCGCCACGCTGCACTACGGGTTGGACGGCGAACGCCGTGGCGACGACATCGCCGTCTTCGTGTCGTCCTACGCGCCGCGACCGCGGATGATCGTCTTCGGAGCGATCGACTTCGCGGCCGCGGTAGCCCGGGTCGGTTCGTTCCTCGGCTACCGGGTGACCGTCTGCGACGCGCGCGAGACCTTCGCGACGACCAAGCGCTTCCCGGACGCCGACGAGGTGATCGTCGAGTGGCCGCACCGTTACCTGGCGCGGACCGAGGTTGACGAGCGCACGGTGCTCTGCGTGCTGACCCACGACCCGAAGTTCGACGTGCCGCTGCTCGAGATCGCGCTGCGCACCCCGGTCGCCTACATCGGCGCGATGGGATCGCGACGCACCAACGATGACCGCATCAAGCGACTGCGCGAACTCGGCATCGGCGCGGGCGAGCTGGCCCGCCTGCACGCGCCGATCGGTCTCGACGTCGGCGCCCGCACGCCGGAAGAGACCGCGGTGTCGATCGCCGCCGAGATCGTCGCGACCCGTTGGGGCGGAACGGGCACGCAGTTGCGGCGCATTGATGGGCCGATCCACCGTGAAAGCGGATCTCCTGTCGGCTAAGGCGATGCGCCCCGTGTGCAGCGTCAATGCAGCCTCGTAATCGAGGTCACAGCGCGCTAGCGTCCAAAGCCTTACCGGCCCGCCGTAACGGCGCTTGGAGGCGCGATGACCAAGATCAACGTCACTGTCGACGGAGTTTCCTGTGCTGACGATGTCGAGCCGCGCACGCTGCTCGTCCATTACCTGCGTGAGCAGGTCGGCAAGGTCGGGACGGTCGTCGGCTGCGACACCAGCAACTGCGGTGCTTGCACCGTCGACCTGGACGGGCAGAGCGTGAAGAGCTGCACCGTGCTCGCTGTGCAGGCCGACGGCGGCACGATCCGCACCGTCGAGGGGCTGGCCGAGAACGGCGAGTTGCACGCCGTACAGAAAGCATTCCACGAAAACCACGCGCTGCAGTGCGGGTTCTGCACCCCGGGCATGATCATGGCCGTTCGCGACCTGCTGCAGAACAACCCGAATCCGAGCGAGGACGAGATCCGCGAGGGCATCGAGGGCAACCTGTGCCGCTGCACGGGCTATCACAACATCGTCAAAGCCGTGCAGAGCGCGGCCGGGGCATCGGCATGACCGCCGTCGAGGAGCGCCC
>DASRSG010000057.1:0-2603 GCA_035656595.1 Jatrophihabitantaceae bacterium
CACGAAGATGATCTGCGAGGCGCTGAACCGCAAGGATGCGGCCGCCCGCGACCACGGTTACGAAACCGGCATCATCCGAAGACTGCCCTCCGGTGAGTTCATCGAGGTGCATGCCCCGCTTCCGGTGAAACAGATGCCGCTGCTCACACCCGTCGAGACGACGACGTTCGCGCAGCTGGCGGCCGCAAACGGTCACGACGAGCTCGCGACGGTGGGGGCCGGCGACGAGCACGCAAGCGGGCGCGGGAACGGCCACTCCCCGCGCGGCGTGGCTGGCTTCTTCGGCGTCGGCGGCCGAAAGGACTGACAGCCGGGCCGCCGAAATACTGATGCAGGCGGCCACCGGGGGCATTAGCGTGCCGCCAAGTGTGGAGCATTCTGCGGCAGCGTGACTTTCGGACGCTGTGGCTGAGTCAGAGCGCAAGCGTCTTTGGTGACGCGCTCGTCATCGTGGCGATCGGCGTGTTCGTCACCCGGCGGACCCATGATGCGTCGGCCGTGAGTGCGGTGCTGGCGGCGTACGCGCTCCCGCTCGTCGTGTGCCTGCTCGTCGGCGGTGTCGTCGCCGATCGGGTGCCACGTCGCCAGATCATGGTCACGGCCGACGTGATCCGCGGGGCGCTGTACGGCTCGGCCGAAGCGCCGAGCTCGCCACCTTCGTCTCCCCCGCCCTGGCGACCGCGCTGCTCCTCGGCGTCGGCGCCGCCGCCGTATTCGCCGTCGACGCAGCCACGTTCGCCCTCTCGTCAAGCCTGTTGTTGCGAGTGCGCGTCCGGCAGCGAGGAGCCACCGTCGAACGCGCCGGCGCCCTACGCGAGTTTCGCGACGGCTGGCAGGCTGTCCGGGAACGCACCTGGGTCTGGGCGACGATCGCCGGCTTCAGCGTCGCGGTCTTCGCCGCCCTCGCGCCCTTCTTCGTGCTCGGCGCAACCGTGGGTCACGAGGTCTACGGCTCAGCGGCCGTGTACGGCTGGGCGACGGCCGCCTGGGGAGCAGGCACGGTGTCCGGTGTTGCCATCGGAGCACGGTGGCGGCCCCGGCGCCCGATGTTCGCCGGCGTGCTTGCCGCGACGTCGTGGCCCGCGGTCATCGCCGTCTTCGCGGTAGGCCCACCACTCGGCGTGCTGTACGCGGTGATGGCCGCAGGCGGCATCGGGCTCGGTGCATTCCAGGTCTGGTGGGAGACCGCCCTCGCGGAACGTATCCCGCCGCACCTGCTGTCTCGAGTGTCCGCGTGGGACTGGATGGCTCGCTCGCTCTGCTGCCGCTCGGCTACGCGTTCACCGGCCCGCTCGCGGACGCGGTCGGCGCGCGATGGGTCATGGCGGTCGGCGGCGTGATCGGGACCGCAGCCACCGCAGCGGCGCTGCTGCCGCACTCGACGCGGTCGCTGCGACGTTCGGAAAGCGCCCCGCTAACGCTGGTCCAGCCCGCGTAGTCGCGATACCCGACCGAGCAACGGATCAGATGATGGAGATCGGGTCGATCCCGATCGCGTCCTCGGTGTAAAGATTGTTGCCCCGGTAGTGCTCGAACACGAGGCCCACGATCGAGAACAGCAGGCCGGCTGCCGCGATAAAGCTGATCCACAGACCGAAGACAAAGCCCATGACAAGCATGTTCGCGGACAACGCCATGGCGATCGGCCAGGGAGACCCCGGGCTGAAATGCCCGACTTCGCCTGCGCCTTCGGTGATGTCGGCATCAGGACGGTCTTCCGGCCGCGGGCCGGTACGGCGCGCGGTGTAGCTCAGGTAGAACGTGCAGAGTGCTGCGAGACACGCGGCAAGCGCGATGCAGGTCGTCCCGGTGGGGTCTCCCGACATGAACCAGTACACGATGTCCGCGCCGACCAGGAAGACGCCGATGATCCCGAAGAAGTAGCCCTCTACTTTGCCCACAGCTCGCCCTCCTAGACCGATTCCGTCGACGCATGGAACTCGGCTCGACCCGCGTATTGCGGATAGTGCAGGTCGAATGCGGGGCGCTCGGACCGAATGCGCGGAAGCGACACGAAGTTATGGCGCGGCGGCGGACATGAGGTTGCCCACTCGAGCGAGTTGCCGTATCCCCAGGGATCTTCGGTGTGCACCTGCTCGCCGCTCGTATGGGTCTTCCACACGTTGTAGAAGAACGGCAACATCGACAGGCCGAGGATCACCGCGCCCACCGTCGACACCATGTTCAGCGTGGCGTACTGCGCGTCGTACGTGACGTATCGGCGAGGCATGCCTTTGAGCCCGAGCCAGTGCTGGACGAGAAATGTCGTGTGGAACCCGATGAACAACGTCCAGAAATGCACCTTGCCGAGCCGGTCGTCGAGCATCTTTCCGGTGAACTTCGGCCACCAGAAGTAGAAACCACCGAACATGCCGAACACGGTCGTGCCGAACAGCACGTAATGGAAGTGCGCGACGACGAAATAGGTGTCCGAGACGTGGAAGTCGACGGGCGGGCTGGCCAGCAGCACGCCGGTGAGACCGCCGAAGAGGAACGTCACCAAGAAGCCGAGGCTGAACAGCATCGGTGTCTCGAAGCTAACCGCACCGCCCCACATCGAGCCGATCCAGTTGAAGAACTTGATTCCGGTCGGCACCGCGATG
>DASRSG010000058.1:0-7428 GCA_035656595.1 Jatrophihabitantaceae bacterium
GTCGACGGCATGCTGTTCGAGTCGTTCATCGTCTTGGCGTAGCGGTCGGTTTCGTAGAGGAACTTGATGAACTCCAGCGCCGCTCCCTTGTTGCTGCTGGTCTCGCTGACCGCCAGCCCGGCGCCGGCCTGATTCGCGCACCAGTGCTTCGCGCCGGCCTTGATCGCCGGCGTTTGCATGACCTTGTAGGACTTCACAAACGATGCAGGCGCGTTTTGCTTGAAGTCCTGCGGCACCCATGAACCCATGTAGAGCATTGCGCCCTTGCCCGTGTAGAGCAGCTGCTCGCCCTGGACCGTCTGCGTTGCGTTGACTCCACTCTGGAACGCGCCGCCGGCCACAAGTTTCTGCAGCTGAGTCAGCGCGTCTACGACAGGTTGTGCCTGCCAGTCGACACCCTGCTGCTTGTCGAGTTTCAGCACATAGGTCGGGTCATTGGTGACCTGGGTGATCATCGGCAGGAACAGATCAAGTCCGTTGGTTCCGGGATTGTTGGTGAAGATGCATCCGATCTTGCCGGTCTTCGTCTTGACCGCCAGCGAAGCAGCCAGCAGGTCATCCCAGGTCTCGGGTTCTCCTTGCACACCGGCTTGTCGGAGCATTGTCGGGTTGTAGAAGATGCCGAACGTCTGTGCCATCCAGCCCAGCGCGTACTGCTTTCCGCCGTCGGTGTACTCCTGGTTCGCCGAGTCGAAGAAGTCGCTCGTGAAATGCGAGCCAAGATCCTTGGTGAGGTCCGCCGAGATGCCGTTCTTGCCGTACTGCAGCGCCAAGACGTGTGGAGCGAAGATCTCGGGTGGATTACCACCTGCGACTGCGGCTTGCAGCGCAGGTAGGTACGCGTTCGTGTCGCCGAACATGCGATTCTCGATCTTGATGTTCTTGTGCGACGCCTCGAACTCACTGATCAGTTTCGGGAAGATCTCCTGCTGCTGCGTGTACCAGGTCCACATCCGCACCGTTGCCTTGCCGCCACGTCCGCCGCTGGATGAGCAGGCACCAAGCAACGGCGCCGCGGCGAGCCCTGCGAGGCCACCGAAACCGAGTTTCAGCATCGATCGCCGGCTGATTCCGGCGACGGAGTCGTGCTGACCCGCGGTCATGGGCGGTTCTGCGACTCGTTCAGAACTAGGCGTAAGTGACGGCGTCATGCCGGCCTCCAACGGGTGAGGGAAGCGCGACGGCGAGTCGCGCGGCGGAGGTTACCGAGTTGCGCTCATAGGTATTTCGCCGAACAGTGCTCCTGCATGACGGCGCTGTCAAGCGCTTCGCTCAATTTCTTGACAGCGCTGTCACACGCCGACGTCAAGCTCTACCGTTGGTCCTAGAACCTGGCATTACAGGATGCTAGGTTGGTTTGGAGTACCTGCCCACTCATCTGGGAGAGGCTGCTAATGACTTTCGCGACCCCGCCAGTCGCGCCGATGCGAGTCGTCTTCGATCTCGCCCACGGCGCGGTAGAGCCGGCTGGCCCGGTGCTGACCAGGCGGATGTCAGATCTCGACGGTCTGTTCGCCCGCGACGACCTCCGCCGTGCGATGGCCGACGGTGATGACCCCGTCGTCTACACAGTCACCTCGTCGCCCGTGCCTGAGATCGCGCGTGAGCTTCCCCAGTCGGTCACCACGATCAAACCGGGGACAGTGGACGGCGAGTTCTTCATGACCAAGGGCCATCAGCATCCCGACGCTCAAGGCGAGGTGTACCTCGGCCTGAGCGGCGTCGGGGGCGTGCTCATGCACGATTGTGTGCACACCGAGTGGGTCGAGATCCAGCGCGGGGTCATCGCTTACATTCCACCAGGCTGGGCCCATCGCAGCGTCAACATCGGCGACCATGAGTACAGCTTTCTTGCGGTGTACCCCGGCAGCGCCGGCCATGACTACAGCTGGGTGGTCGAGCACGGCATGGGCGAGCGGGTGTACGCCAGCGCCGGTTCGTACACACGCGTGCCGTTCACCCGATCGGCGATGCTGCGTTCGTGATACTCGCACACGACATCGGCACGACCGGCGACAAGGCGTCCCTACACAGCGACGACGGCCGGCTGGTCAAGTCGCTTACGGTCCGATACGAAACGCAGTATGGCCGCGGCGGCGTCGTCGAGCAACAACCGTCCGATTGGTTCGATGCGTTCTCCCGCGCGACCCGCGACCTGCTCGAAGCAACCGGCACCGCGGCGAGGGAAGTCGAGGTGGTGTGCTTTTCCGGGCAGATGATGGGTGTTGTGCTACTCGGCGCCGACGGAGAGCCCGTCCGCCCGGCGCTGATCTGGGCCGACACCCGAAGCACGGCGCAGTGCAGCGCACTTGTCGATCGCGTCGGCGCCGAACGCGGTTACCGGATCCTCGGGCACCGGCTCAACCCCACCTACTCGCTCAGCAAGCTGATGTGGATTCGCGAGGCCGAACCCGACGTGTTCGGAGCGGCCCGCAAGGTGTGCCTCGCCAAGGACTACATCGCGTTCCGGCTAACCGGGGTGCTGGCCACCGACCCCTCCGACGCCTCGAGCACCAATGCCTTCGATCAACGCGCCGGAGCCTGGTCGGACGAACTTCTCGGCGCGGCCGACGTCTCGCCGAAGCTGTTCCCGCAGGTCGTGCCTTCGACGACCGTGCTCGGCAGCGTCACCCCGATTGCCGCCGAACGCACCGGGCTCACGGTGGGTACCCGGGTCGTGCTCGGCGGCGGCGACGGCCCACTGGCCGCCGTCGGAGCCGGCGTCGTCACGCCAGCCGATGGCGCGTACCTCTACCTCGGCTCGTCGTCGTGGGTGTCTGTCAGCGCCGATCAACCGCTGCTTGACCTTCCGCAGATGCGCACGATGACCTTCAACCACGTCGTGCCGGGTCAATACGTGCCCACTGCGACCATGCAGGCCGGCGGCGGGTCGCTGGCCTGGATCTCCGAACTGCTCGAGGCTGCCGACCCGGCGCAGCTGAACCGGCTACTCGACAATGCCGCTCACGTCGAGGCCGCTGCCGAAGGGCTGTACTTCCTGCCACATCTGCTCGGTGAGCGCTCACCGTACTGGAACCCCGCGGCGCGTGGCGCGTTCGTCGGAATCGCCCGCCATCACGGCCCGGCGCACCTGACCCGCGCCGTGCTCGAGGGCGTCGCGTTCAACCTCGCCACCTGCGTGCACGCGTTCCGCGAAGCGGGCCTGCCGATCACGACGGTCGACGCCGTAGGCGGCGGCGCGGTCAGTGATGTCTGGTTGCAGATCATCGCCGACGTGTGGGGCACCACGGTGCGCCGGCGCAGCGTCGTAGAAGAAGCGAACAGCCTCGGCGCGGCCGTGACAGGCGGCGTCGGCGCCGGCCTCATCGACGATTTCTCGGCCGCCCGCACCCTGTCCCAGGTCACCGCCGAATACAAGCCTGCAACTGATCGGCACGCCGAATACGCCGGCCGGCACACGGTCTTCCGCGAGCTCTACGACCGCATCGAGCCCTGGTTCCCGGACCCGCAGCAATGACCGCGCACAAGGTGCTCGTCACGTCCCGGTCCTTCTCCTCCGGCACCCGCGACCTCATCCACGAGCTCACCGCGGCGGGCGCGCAGGTGACGCACGGACCGGCCGACCACGCGTTCCCCGCGATCAAGGCCGAGCTCGCCTCGGCCGTGGCCTGGATCGCCGGTACCGGACCGATCACCAGAACACACCTGAATGCGGCCCCGCAGCTGAGGCTGGTGGCGCGGTACGGGGTCGGCACCGACTCGATCGATCTAGCGGCCGCCGCTGAGCATGGCGTCACCGTGACGAACACGCCCGGCGCCAACACCGAAGCCGTTGCCGATCACGCCCTCGCCCTGACGCTGGCGCTGCTCAGGAACGTCGTCGTTGCCGACCGCGACAGCCGGAGTGGAGCCTGGCGGCCGCATCCCGCACGCGAGGTGGCCGGCCTGCGTGTCGGCGTCGCGGGCTTCGGACGCATCGGGCGTGCCTTCGCCCATCGGCTGACCGCGCTCGGCGCGACTGTGCTTGCACATGACCCGAACGTGCCCGACGACGAGATGGCTCGGAACACGGTGACGCCCGCCGACCTATCGCAGCTGGCGCACGATTGCGACGTGGTGTCGTTGCACGCTCCTGGCGAGACGCTGGTGGTGGACACAGCGTGGCTACACCATGGCCATGCTGGATTGCTGCTGGTCAACACAGCGCGCGCGTCACTGGTCGACGAGCAGGCGGTGGTCACTGCCCTGCGGCTCGGTCGGTTAGCCGGCTATGCGGCTGACGACCTCGCCGGTGGCGAGGCGCCAGCCGGACATCCGCTCCGCGCCGATGACATCGGCGACCGAGTCGTGATTACGCCGCACTGCGCGGCCCAGACAGTCGAGGCGATCGACCGCATGGGGGCCACCGCTACCGCTGCAGTACTAGCGGTGCTGCGCGGCCACTCGCCGTCGAACATCGTCGCGCTGGCGACCGACCAAACGAGGGTGCGGCAATGACGGCCGCAGCCCTCAACGCGTTTGAACGCGCAGGTGTCATCGCGGTGCTGCGCGCACCCAGCGCGGAACTGGCGGTGCGCTCCGTGGCGGCACTGATCAGCGGAGGGATCACAGCAGTCGAGATCACCTACACGACACCGGGTGCCGGATCAGTGATTCGGCAGGTGCAAGACCGCTATGGCAGCGACGTCCTCGTCGGCGCCGGCACGGTGCGCTCGGCGGCACAGGCCCAAGACGCGGTAGCAGCCGGAGCGCAGTTCCTCGTCAGTCCTGGCACCCGCCCGGATCTCGCCGAAGCGCTCGTCGCGACCAAAGTGCCGACGATGCTTGGTGTGCTGTCCCCCAGCGAACTGATGGCCGCCGTGGATGCCGGTGCGACGGCGATAAAACTGTTCCCGGCCTCGCTGGGCGGCCCGAGTCTCCTCCGCGCCCTTCGCGGGCCGTTCCCCGACGTCGCGATCATCCCCACCGGCGGCGTCCGCCCCGACAATATCGCTGACTGGTTCGACGCCGGCGCGCTGGCCGTCGGCGCAGGCAGCGAGCTATGCGCGCCCGACGCGATGAGCCAGGGCAGATGGGACGAAATCGAGCAGCGTGCCGCGACCTTCAGCGCTGCCTTACGTACCGTCAGGCACCGGTCGTGACCGGCGACGGCTCCTACATGGGCTTCGTCGGAGTGACGACAGGCAGCTCATCGATCCGACGGATCTTTCCTGCCTGGGCGCGCGAGCTCGGACTGCCGACCGACACCCTGATCGGGCACGACGTGGCACCCGACGCACCGCCACACGTCTACCGGACACTCACCGAGCAGATCCGTGCTGACCCGAAGCATCGCGGTTGCCTGATCACGACGCACAAGATGGCGATGTTCACGGCCGCAAGTGAGCTGTTCGACGATCTTGACGACCTCGCCGCCGAGTTCGGCGAGATCTCATCGATGTACAAGCGCGACGGCAAGCTGTTCGGAGCGGCCCGAGACCCGCTCACCGTGCGCGCCGCGGCAGCAGGCTTTATCCCAGCTGATCACTTCGCGACGACTGGTGCGGAGGTCCTGTGCATGGGGTCGGGCGGCTCCGGGCTGGCATTGACCCATCAGCTCGGCACCCGCGCTGACCGGCCGGCGCGGATCACCTGCACCGCTCGCAGTGAGCCGCCGCTGCAACACCTGCGGGCCGTTCACACCGAGGCCGGATTCGATCCAGCGCTGTATCGCTACGTGGTGACGCCCTCGCCGCGCGACGCCGACGCGTTGCTCGCCGAGCTTGCACCGGCCAGCCTCGTCGTGAACGCCACCGGCCTCGGCAAGGATCGTCCGGGATCCCCGCTCACCGACACCGCAGTCTTCCCCGAGCGCGCCCTGGTATGGGAATTCAACTACCGGGGGTCGCTTGAGTTCCTGCACCAAGCCGAAGCCCAGCAGCGTGCACGCGAACTCACGATCGAGGACGGCTGGAGATACTTCGTGCATGGCTGGTCGCAGGTCATTGCTGACGTCTTCGACATCTCGATGCCGCCGACGACCGTGGCGAACCTTGCACGCGTCGCGGCGTCGATTCGATGAAGGGACTGGTGCGGACGGTGCTCGGCGATTTGCCGGCTGCCGACCTAGGCCGGGTCGATTATCACGAGCACCTGTTCCAACGCTCGCGGCTACTGCCTGGCGACGATCTGGACGACGAGATGCGCAGTGGGCGGGAGGCGGCACGCCTGTTCGCGGCCGGGCTCTCGGCAATGATCGAAGCGACGCCGATCGGACTCGGCCGCAATCCGCACGTCGTCGCGCGCATTTCGGCGAGCACCGGTCTAAGCGTGGTAGCGACGACCGGCGCGCACCGGCAGGAGCACTACCCACCCGAGCACTGGTTGCTCGACTGCTCCCCCGCCGAACTCGTCCACCGATTCACCGATGACATCGCGGTCGGCACTCCGGTCATCGACGATGACCCCAATTCAGCTCGGCAGGCGGATGGCACTGTGCGAGCAGGTGTAGTGAAGGCGGGCATCGGCTACTGGTCGATCACGAAATTCGAGCGTCGTGTGCTCGACGCCGTCGCCGAGACGCACGCGCGGACCGGCGCTCCGGTGATGGTGCATCTCGAACACGGCTCCGCTGCGCACGAGGTGCTCGACATACTCTGCGCCGCGGGCGTCGACGAGTCGGCGGTGGTGCTCGCCCATATCGACCGCAATCCGGACCACGGCTTGCACGCCGAACTCGCAGATCGCGGCGCGTACTTGGGATATGACGGCGCGGCTCGCCATCGCAGCTGGCCGGATTCGACCGTCCTTGACTGCCTCGTGCGGGCCGCGGCCGGTGGTGCAGCCGAGCGCATCCTGCTCGGCGGCGATGTTGCGCGGAGCAGCCGATACATCGAGTACGGCGGCATGCCGGGTCTGGCTTACCTGCCGGAGCGCTTCGTCCCTCGGCTCGCAGCGCACGGCGGCTCAGAACTGGTGGACGCGGTCTTGCAGGCCAATCCGCAGCGTTACCTCGGCCGGTTCTAAACCGATGACGACAGGAAGGCAACGATGACCGGAATGCAGGGTTCCATCGCAATGGTCACCGGCTCGACCGGCGGGGTCGGCCAGGCGGTCAGCGCCTGGCTGGGGGCCCGCGGCACACGCGTCTTCGGTCTCGACCGGCGTGCGCCCGAAACCTCGTCCGGCGACTTCCTGACCGTCGACGTCCTCGATCCGGCAAGCATCGAATCATGTACGCAGGAAGTTGTTCGGCGGGCCGGGCGGGTCGACATGCTGGTGACGGCAGCCGGTCTGGCCGAAGAGCCCACCCCGGCCGAGGAGATGACTGACGCAGTCTGGGATCTCACCATTGGGGTCAACCTGCGCGGAGCCTTTCTGACCTGTCGATCGGTCGGTCGGGTCATGTTGCAGCAGGGTGCCGGGCGGATCGTGAACATCGCCTCGATGTCGGGCAACCACGTCGTCAACGTCCCGCAACAGCAGGTC
>DASRSG010000059.1:0-6473 GCA_035656595.1 Jatrophihabitantaceae bacterium
GACGGGCGCGCCGCCCGACCCCGACGCGCCGCCCGACCCCGACGCGCTGTACTCGACGTTCTCGAGCTGGGTCGACGAGCAGGGCATCACGCTGTACCCGGCGCAGGACGAGGCGATCCTCGAACTGGTCACCGGCACCAATGTCGTGCTGGCCACGCCCACCGGCTCCGGCAAGTCGCTCGTCGCGGTCGCGGCGCACTACTTCGCGATAGCGGCCGGCGTCCGCTCGGTGTACACGGCGCCGATCAAGGCGCTGGTCAGCGAGAAGTTCTTCGCCCTGTGCGCGATCTTCGGCTCGGAGAACGTCGGCATGGTCACCGGGGACGCGTCGGTCAACGGCGACGCGCCGATCCTGTGTTGCACCGCCGAGATCCTGGCCAACATCGCGCTACGTACCGGCGCGAGCAGCGATCTCGGCGTCGTCATCATGGACGAGTTCCACTTCTACGCCGACCCCGACCGTGGGTGGGCCTGGCAGGTACCGCTGCTCGAGATGTCCGGGGCGCAGTTCCTGCTGATGTCAGCAACGCTCGGCGACATGTCCGACCTCGCGGCCGATCTCGCGCGGCGCACCGGACGTGACGCCGTCACCGTCACCGCAGACGAGCGCCCCGTGCCGCTGCATCACTACTACGAGGTCAGCGCGCTGCACGAGACGATCGCGGACCTGCTGGCCGGTGGCCAAGCACCGATCTACGTCGTGCACTTCACCCAGGCCGCCGCGCTCGAACACGCGCAGTCGCTGACGAGCATCAACGTCGCATCACGGTCAGAGCGTGATCAGATCGCGGAAACAATCGGTGCGTTCCGCTTCACGGCCGGTTTCGGAAAGGTGCTCTCGCGACTCGCGCGGCACGGCATCGGCGTGCACCACGCGGGGATGTTGCCCAAGTACCGGCGCCTCGTCGAGCAGCTCGCGCAGGCCGGGCTGCTGAAGGTCATCTGTGGCACCGACACGCTCGGTGTGGGCATCAACGTGCCCATCCGCACGGTCGTGTTCGCTGCGTTGAGCAAGTACGACGGGCAGCGGCAGAGGCAGCTACAGGTTCGTGAGTTTCACCAGATCGCCGGGCGTGCCGGACGAGCCGGCTTCGACACGGCGGGGACGGTAGTCGTGCAGGCACCCGAACACGAAGTCGAGAACGTCCGTCTGCTCGCGAAGGCGGGCGACGACGAGAAGAAGCGCCGCAGGGTGGTTCGGAAGAAACCGCCCGAAGGCTTCGTGTCATGGAGCAAGAGCACCCATGATCGACTGCTTTCCGCACCGCCGGAGGCGCTCACGCCGCAGTTCGCCGTGACGCCGGCGATGGTCCTCAATGTGATTGCCCGTCCCGGCAACGCATTTGCTGCAATGCGCAACCTGATTTTCAGCAATCACTCGCCGCCGTCAGCACGTCGAGCCCAGGTGCGCACAGCCATCCAGGCCTATCGCGCGTTGCTGGCCGCGGGCGTGATCGAACGGCTCGACACGCCTGACGAGTTCGGGCGCATCGTCCGGCTGACTCAGGACCTTCCGCTGAACTTCGCATTGAACCAGCCGCTGTCGACGTTCGCGCTGGCCGCACTCGACTTGCTCGACCCGGCTTCGGACACGTACGCACTCGACGTGGTGTCGGTGTTCGAGTCGACGCTCGACGATCCGCGCCAGATCTTGTCAGCGCAACAGTTCAAGGCGCGCGGCGAAGCGGTGGCAGCGATGAAGTCGGAGGGCATCGAGTACGACGAGAGGATGGAACTGCTCACCGATGTCACCCACCCCAAGCCCTTGGACGAGCTGCTCACCGGCGCATTCGCGATCTACCGGCAGAGCCACCCATGGCTGAACGAGGACCAACTCTCGCCGAAGTCGGTCGTGCGCGACATGTGGGAGCGCGCCATGACCTTCACCGAATATGTCGCGTTTTATGGCTTGTCGCGTAGCGAAGGGCTCGTGCTGCGCTACCTCTCCGATGCTTACCGCACGTTGCGCTCGAGCGTGCCGGACGCGGCGCGAAGCGAAGCCTTGGACGACCTCACCGAGTGGCTCGGCGCGCTCGTGCGCCAGGTCGACTCGAGCCTGCTCGACGAGTGGGAGCAGCTCACGTCGGTCACGACATCGACCGGTGCCGAGGTAGAGGTGACGGTGCCGGTCTCGTTGACTGAGAATGTGCGGGCATTCACCGTGCTCGTGCGCAACACGATGTTCCGACGCGTCGAGCTCGCAGCGCTGCGCCGGTTCGACGAGCTCGGCGGGCTCGACGCTGCGACCGGATGGGATGCCGAGCGCTGGCGCACGGCGATCGAGGCGTACTTCACCGAGTACGACCGGCTGGCCACCGATGCCGACGCGCGCAACCCTGCGCTGCTGCACGTCACCCGCGAAGCCGGCCAGTGGCTGGTGCGCCAGGTGTTCGACGACCCGGAGGACGATCACGACTGGGGCATCAGCGCAGCCATCGACCTCGCGGCAAGCGACGAAGCAGGCGAACCGGTCGTGAGCGTGACCGACGTCGGGCCGTTCGGGTAGGCCGAGCGTTCACCGGCGCCAACGATGCCGCCGTCCTGTCGCCTGCTGTTCCGCTGACCTAGCTCGGCGGAAGGTGATACGAGCGCAACGGCTCGAAGCCGTTGAACCAGACTGATGAGTAGGACGACGTGTACGCGCCCGCCGACAGCACATCGACGTACTGGCCGACGCGCAGATCGACCGGCAGCGGATACGGCTCGCGTTCATAAAGGACGTCGAGGCTGTCGCACGTCGGGCCGGCCAGCACCGCGGGCGCCAATTCGCCAGAAGTACCCGGGCAGCGGACGCGATAGCGGATCGCCTCATCCTGGGTCTCGGTGAGGCCGTTGAACATTCCCACGTCGAGATATACCCAGCGTCGCCCCGCGTCGGTGGCCTTCTCGGTGATGAGCACGACCTCGGACCGCAGCACACCCGCGTCGCCGACGAGGAAGCGTCCCGGCTCGACCATGAGGTGCATCCCATGGTCGGTCCCCAGCGTCGCCGCCACAGCGCGCTCGATCTCGCGCCCGTAGACGTCGATCGCGGGCGTCGCGGTGAAATGCGTGCTCGGCAGACCGCCGCCGAGGTTCACCGTCGACAGCCGGTGACCGTATTGCGCGAGCGAGGCGGCCAGATCTGCCACGGCAGCGAGCGGCGCATGCCAGGCGCCGGGATCGCGTTGCTGCGACCCGACGTGGAAGCTGACGCCGATGCCCAGCCCCTGGTCGGCGGCCTCTAGCAGCATCACCTCGGCTTCGGCCGGGCTGCAACCGAACTTGCGGCTCAGCGGCCAGTCGGCGCCACCGCCGTCGGTGCTGATACGCACCAGCACAGTGCCCTCCGCACACTGCGCGCGGATCTTGTCCAGCTCGGTGATCGAGTCGACTGCAAAGGTACGCACGCCGCGCGCATACGCGGCCGCGATATCGCGCGCCTTCTTGATCGTGTTGCCGTACGACAGCCTGCTGGGTTCGATCCCGGCGCGCAGGCAAAGTTCGATCTCGCCCAAGCTGGCCACATCGAAGCTCGACCCGAGTGCAGCGAGGAGCTTGACGATCTCGGGATCGGGGTTGGCCTTGACCGCGAAGTACACCGCGGGCTGCGGAAGTGCCGCGCGCAGGCTCTCGTACCGTTCCTGCACCATGTCGAGATCGATCACGAGGAACGGTGTCGGCAGGTCTGGGCAGCCGTCCAGGAACCGGGCGATGCGGTCGAACATGGCCGCCGGTCGAGCTCCGACATCGGTCAGCGGTGCAGCCATGCGTCCTCCTTGACCAGATCCCATTCCTGCGCCGGCACGGCGGGAGGTTCGGGTGCCTGCCGCTTGCCGCGCAAGGTCCAGCTGAACGCGACCACGGACGCGGTGAGCAGCGCTGCTCCAGCGATCTGATTCGGCGTCAGTCGCTCGCCGAGCAGCAGGACAGCGGTCGCAACACCGAACGCCGGAATCATGTTGATGATGATCGCGGCGGGTCCGGCTTCGATGATCATGATTGCATAGTTGTACAGCAGGAAGCTGGCCCCGTAGCCGCCGACACCAACCAGCAGCGCCACTGCCCAATAGCGCAGCGGTACATCCGTCGGCACGGTCTCACTGCCGGTGAACCACGAGCACACCGCGATCGGGACGATTGCGGCGCACGCGACCGCGAACTGCCGAACGGTGAGCGCCAGCGGATCGATCGAGGCGTCCATCTTGCGCGCGACGATCACATATACCGCGGCACTGAACGTGCCACCCAGCACGAAGGTGTCACCGATACCTGGACCGGAGAGCAGGCCGGTCCGCTCGAGCAACCCGAGGCTGGCGAAGCCGGCCACGACGGCCACGCCGAGGGCCCGATCGATGCGTTCGCGCAAGAAGACCGCGGCGAGCAGCACGACGAAAGATGACTCCAAACCCAGGATCACTGCGGCATTGGCGGCGGAGGTTCGTGCCAGCCCGGCGGTGTCGCCCAGGTACGCGGTCGCCGGTTCAAGCAGTCCTAGCGTGCTCGCGAGCCGCCAGGAGGGCGGCGTGCCGGTGCCTCTGGCTGCCGCAGCGATCCACAGCGCGAGGGTTGCACCGACGAGTTCCACGGCAAGCAGGGTAATCGCGCCGAAGCCGCCGAGTGCGAACTTGGTCCCGGTCGTCGCACATCCCCAGCACGCCGCGGCAACGAACAGCGCGGCCACCGCGGTGCCTGCTCTCGTACGTGCCATCGGCTTTCCTTCGCGCGGGATCGGATCTGCTTTTGGGTGGCGGGTATCGCCGTCCGGGCTCGCGCCCGGTCGTCGAGGGATTCGTCAGTGCGGCTCGGCCGCGTGTTCAGAGGCCGACGTTGGCGGCTTTGAGCTGAGCGAGCGCCGCCCCGTCGATGGTGAGTGTCACCTCGTCGTGCGCGTCGCCGGCCTTGCCCTTGACCACGACGGACGAGTCGCTGCCGCGCACCACCGCATCGGTGTGCATGTTGAACGGCGTCATCACCGGCTTCCCTGTGCCGTTGACCGGGCGCATCTGGCCGCCGGCCTTCTCGTGGATCTTGCGCGCGATCGCACCGCTCACCGTCACGCTGTGCTTGTGACCGTGCTCGTCCTTGCCGGTGAAGGTGACCGTCCCATCGGCGTTGCCCGAGATCTTGAGGTCAGTGTGCATGTTGAGCGCGTGGACCTTCATGGTTGGTTCCTTCCGATGTCGAGCAGGTTGAGCTGGGCCGCCGCGGCCGCAGCTTCGGTTCTGGATCGAGCGCCCAGCTTGGCCAGCAGGCTGGACACGTGCACACCGACCGTGCGATGGCTGAGATAAAGCTTCTCGGCGATCTCACGATTGCTCAGGCCGGCGGCTAGTTCGGCAAGCACCTGTCGCTCGCGTGCGGTGAGCCGCACGTAGGCGATGTCGGTTCCGTCCCTGACCTCGATCACGCTGGTGTCGGCAGGACGGTCGAGCGTGACCCGTCCGAGCTCGGCCAACGATTCGGCCGCGGCCACAATGGGTTGCGCACCCAGCTCAACTGCCACCTCATGCGCCTGGCGCAGGCTGTTGCGCGCCGCTGCCGCACGGCGCAGCGAGAGTTCGGCCTCCGCCTGGCGTAGCAGGCTGTAGGCGAGGCCGCGCGGGCGTTCCAGCGAGCTCCACTGTTCGCCGGCGGCACGCCAGGTGTCGGGTTCGCTGCGCCGCAGCGCGCGGGCGTACTCGCCGTCGCCGGTGGCTCCATACGCGCGCACCTCCGGCGACGGCGTTCCGGAGCGAGCGGCATCAAGGCGGGCGTGGAACCGATCAGCGCGCTCGGTGTCGGTGTCGCCACTGCGAACTCGTCGGGACTTGGTGGCCAGCTCCGCCTCGACCCGCAACCCAACGACGCAGGTGCGCGCGGACAGCCGCGGGGCGTCGTCGTCGAGCATCTCGGCGGCGCGATCGACCGCGGATGCCGCGGCCTGCGGATCGTCGTGGGCGAGGGCGATGTTGGCCTCGGCAAGATGCAGGTCGGCGAGCACCTCAGCCTTGGCCTGCGGTCCGGCAAGCTGCCAGGCGCGATCCAGATGGCCGCGTGCCCGCTCGAACTCGCCGCGGGCGATCTCGAGTTCGGTCCGCGAGAGCGCGATGCGCAGGGCCAGCCCGTCCGCGAGGCCGTGCGACTCGGCTTCATCAGAGAGCTCCTCGGCATCTGCCCAGCGCCCGCTCATTCGCAGCAGCACGATCGTGTTGCTGGTCAGCGCGCCGCCGCCGGCAGCGGCCAGCCCGTACCGCCGCATCGTCTGCAGCCCGGACACCGACACATCGCATGCCTCACGGGTCTTGCCGGCGATGAGCAGCGCGTAGGAAAGGTTGCTGTCAGCACGACGACGGTCGTCGAGGTCGCCGTGCACGCGGACAATCTCATGCCCGGCACGGACGTGGTGCACGCCGTCCTCGACGGTGCCGAGCAGCACCAGGCTCATGCCCAGTGCGGTGTGTGCCCGTCCCGCTTCGAGCGGAGTGCCCGCGACGGTGGCCAGTTCCAGCGCG
>DASRSG010000060.1:0-1931 GCA_035656595.1 Jatrophihabitantaceae bacterium
CGACCGGCACGCCGAGCACGCGCAGCTGTTCGTCGGTGCCCGCGGCGACCCCGGTGATCTCGATCCGCGCGCCGCCGCGCACTCGGTGCAGCTGATCCGTGCTCAGCATCGACACCGCGAAATCACCACCGGCGGACGCACGCAGCACCCGATTCTGCGCATCGACCACCTGGACCCCGACGACACCGCCGCTGGTGGCCTGGACTGGGTTGGGCACCTGATTCGACGCGACCAGCGTGGCCACGTCATTGCCGGTCTTGACCGCGCCGGCATCGAGGGTGTGCGTCAACGAGAGACGCACGACGAACAGCGTGATCACGGCCCCGCAGATCACGGCGACGGCGAACAGCCCGGTGGCGATGAGCGTGATCCGACCGCGGAGGCTGAGCGCGCGCCACCAGCGCCAACCGCGTGAGCTCACACCGGGGTGACGGCGGCGGGCACTCGATCACCCGTTTCCCGTTCGCCGGGCACGAGCCGGTAACCGGCACCGCGCACGGTCTGCACCGACGCCCGTCCGAACGGCACGTCGATCTTGCGCCGCAGGTAGCCGACGTAGACCTCGACGACGTTGGCGTCACCCTCGTAGTGCGCGTCCCACACGTGGTGCAGGATCTCACTCTTGGGTACCGCCTGACCGGCGCGACGCATCAGGTATTCCAGCAGCGCGAATTCGCGCGGCGTCAGTTCAATCGTCGTCTCGGCGCGCGCGACGGTGTGCGCGGCCGGGTCGAGTACGAGGTCGCCGACCGCCAAGATCGCCGGACGGGGGCTGGCCCCGCGTCGCAGCAACGCCCGCAGCCGCGCCAGCAGCACCACGAACGCGAACGGTTTGGTCACGTAGTCGTCGGCGCCGAGGTCGAGTGCGTCCGCTTCGTCGTACTCGCCGTCCTTGGCCGTCAGCATGAGGATCGGCACCCAGTTCTCAGCCTTGCGCAAGGCCTCGATGATCCGGTAACCCGACAAACCCGGCAGCATCACGTCGAGGATCACCGCGTCGTAATCGCCTTCGCTGGCCGCGTGCAGCCCGTCCGGCCCGGTATGGGCGAGATCGACAGTGAATCCTTCGGCCCCGAGCCCGCGCTGGAGTGCGGACGCCAGCCGAAGTTCGTCCTCGACAATGAGCAGACGCATTGCACCAGCGTGCCACGGATTACATTTAGCTGCGGGCCTCGCTTGCCTTCGGCATCGCTCGTTGCCTCCGCATGAGCTACGAGCTAGCTGCGGGCCTCGCTTGCCTTCGGCTTTGCTTGTTGGGCTTGTCTCAGCGGTGCTCAGTCAGGTCACAGCGTTAACCTCTCATCCTCAAGATCGTGGATGCTCAGACCCTTCGGCGAACGATCCTGCGTCGGCGCACGATCTGGCGCTGGGGTGTGCCGGTGGCGGCCATCGCCGTCACTGCCGTGTTGGCCAGTGGGGTTCTCTCGGCCGGCGCCAGCCCGACGCTGCCTGATCTGAGCGCGGCCCAGTTGCTCGCGGCGACCGAGCAGGCGGATGTGGCCGGGTTCTCGGGTCAGGTCGTTGCCAACGCCGACCTGGGTCTGCCCCAGCTGCCTGACCTCGGCGGTGGCTCGGGCGGCGACACATCGCTGTATTCGATGTTGTCGGGTTCACATACCGCCCGGGTCTGGTACGCGGGCCCGACCAAGCAGCGTTTCGCGTTGCTCGGCACGCTCGGCGAGACCGACGTATTCCACGACGGCACCGACCTCTGGCAGTGGGACAGCGACTCGCTCTCGGCCGTGCACACGACCCTGCCAGCGTCCTCGGCCGGCCAGGTGCCGACCCCCGTGCAGAGTGCGTCCCTGACACCGGATCAGTTGGCGCAGCGGGCGATCGATGCCATCGACCCGTCCACCGTCATTTCGACCGATCAGTCGCGCCGGATCGCGGGACGGGCCGCCTACGACCTGGTGCTGACCCCACGAGAC
>DASRSG010000061.1:0-3858 GCA_035656595.1 Jatrophihabitantaceae bacterium
GTCCTATCCGCGCGACCTCTTAGGGAAGCGACTTGAGGTGCTGCAGCAGCGCGCCCGTGTAGGACTTCCGGATCAGCCTCGCCGGTGCCTCTTCGCGAGTCGCAAGTCGGCGTGACGCCTCCGGGAGCCTTCGCGCCGGAATCCATGGGAAGAGATGGTGCTCGGCGTGCCAGTTCATGTTGTACGGCGAGAGGTTCGTGCCCTCGACAAGGTTGGCATCCACTGACACTCGTCGGTCCGGGTAGGCATCGAGCTCGTCGCCTACCAGCGCGTGGTCGACGTAGTTGCGGGCGACGACGACACCCGACGTGACCGTCAACAGCGGCGCAAGCCACAGCAACGGGTAGGTCCACCACCTGGTGAGCTTCGCGAAGATCGCAAAGAGGCCCAGCTGTACGAGCGCGAGGTCGCGCTTGTCCTTGCGCGAGTTCTCCGGGTCGACCCAGGTCCAACCTTCTCGGCGCTTGAGCAGCTTCACGGCGTAGATGCCGGTGAACGCCTCGAGGAGGTGACGCTGCAGGCCTTTGCGGGTCTCGAGATGCGGACCCTCGTGCAGGTAGCCGTCCGGGTCATCCGGGGTATTGAGCAGCCGGTGGTGGCGTAGGTGCTGCGCCCGCGTCGAACGGAATCCCGAGCCACACGGCGCAGCAGCCGCGACCAGACCGACGGTGTCGTTGACCGTGCGATTGCTGAACAACGAGCGGTGCAGGGCGTCGTGCTCGACGTTGAGAAAGGCCTGCTGGCGACTCGCGATCACGGCCATCGCAGCGACAGCTGTGGCCGGCGTGCGCCTCTTCCAGAACAGCGCGACCGAACCCGCGATCGCGGCCCACGAAAGCCCGATGTACGCGGCGTTCCAGAGCTCATCGGAGCGATCTACCCGCAGGTCGTGAAAGTCGCGGCGCAACGAGAGATCGCCAGCATCACGCGGTGCCGGGATCTCCTCCGGCGCAGCGTCGGTCAATCGTTCAGCCGGCAGTGCCACCCGCGAAGGTTAGCAACGCTGTGGGGTTCCTGTACGCGGCGCGCGATCTATTGTCACAAGGACTGACAGATGATAGGAACCAGTCTCATGGCGGACTGGGCGCAGCTGTCGGCCCGTGCGTCCTTCGCCTCACACCGTCTGATCGGTTGGATCTATTGGGATCCCGGTGCCCTCGAGCGCTACGCCGCACTCGGCGTCGAGATGGGCGGCATCACCTACATCTCCAGCCGGTCCGCCCCGCTCGCCCCTGCCGGTGCGCAGGTCGTCGCCGCGACGTTCTACTCGATCAGCCCAGAGTTCATCACCGCTTCGCTCGCGATCACGGCGGAACGGACGACCTTCGAGGCGATCGCTGCGGCTCGGGACTCGGCGGTCGTTGACGGACTCCACTCCTATGTTCCGGAGATCTGCGACGGTCTCGCTTCGCTCGCCCCTGCGCTTTGGGCTGCAGCTGACGCGCTGCCGGTGTCAGGTCGCGCGTTGTTCGCCGCGCATCGCCAGGCGCCTCGGCCTTCCGGCTCGCTGCTGTCCGCGTGGCTTGCCGTGAACTGCATCCGCGAGTGGCGGGGCGACACACACTTCGCCGTACTTGCATCGGAGGACATCTCGGGCATCCAGGCCGGGCTGCTGCACAACGCCTACATGGGCTACCCGAAGGACTGGATCCCGCGCAGCCGCGGTGCCGACGACAACGATGTTGAGTCGGCGTACGCCGATCTCGAGGGGCGCGGCCTGGCGGCCGCTGGCGCCATCAACGACGCGGGCCTTGCCCTGCGGCAGCGGATCGAGGAGCGGACCGACTCGCTGTGTGAGCGAGCCTGGCGGTTGCTCGGCGAAGAACCAACGCTGGAGTTCCTTGCGCTGGTGGAGCCGGTCGGTGATCGACTGGTTGCTCGAATCGATGAGACTGCTGGCACCGAGTGGATGCCGGCCGCACGACACCGAAGGGCCAACTAATGGGCGAGACCCTGGACTACGCCGACCGGTTGTGGCGCGGCGAGGACACCATCACGAGCGGACACCAGCTGTTCGCGGGCCTTGCCCTCGAGGAGTGCACGGAGGGCGTCGCGTTCCTGCCGACGTTCGCCAACGTCTCCGCGTTCTCGACCGGTGACGGCCTGTTCCTCGTCGACACCGGCAGCGAGATGTTCGCCTCGACCATTCACGGCCAGATTCGCGGGTGGTCCGACAAGCCGTTGCACACCGCCGTCTACTCGCACGGTCACGTCGATCACGTGTTCGGCATCCCGGTCTTTGCGGCGGAGGCCGCCGAGAAGGGCTGGCGCGCACCGCAGGTGGTCGCGCACGAGGCACTGCCGCAGCGGTTCGACCGCTACAAGATGACGGCCGGCTACAACGCCGTGATCAATCGCCGGCAGTTTCAGGTGCCGAACCTGCAGTGGCCGATGGAGTACCGCTATCCCGACATCACCTATCGGGATTCGATGACGCTGGTCGTCGGCGGCATGACGATCGACCTGCACCACGCGCGCGGCGAGACCGACGACCACACTTGGACGTGGGTGCCCGAGAAGAAGGTGCTGTGCTCTGGGGACCTGTTCATCTGGGCCTCCCCCAACGCGGGAAACCCGCAGAAGGTACAGCGCTACCCCATCGAATGGGCGCGGGCGCTGCGCAAGATGGCGGCGTTGAACGCGGAGTTCCTGCTGCCCGGCCACGGCGTACCCGTCGTCGGTGCGGACCGGATCAAGACGGCGTTGCTCGACACCGCGGCGCTGCTCGAGTCACTGCACGAGCAGACCGTCGCGATGATGAACGAAGGCGCTCGCCTCGACGAGATCATCCATACGGTGAAGGCACCGGCCGAGCTGCTCGACAAGCCGTACCTGCGGCCCGTCTACGACGAGCCCGAGTTCATCGTGCGCAACGTGTGGCGCCTCTACGGCGGCTGGTACGACGGCAACCCCGCGTCGCTGAAGCCGGCCCCGGACGCAGTTGTCGCCTCGGAGCTCGCTGCGCTCGCTGGTGGAGCTTCGGCGCTTGCGTCCCGCGCATCGGAGCTCGCGGCGGCCGGCGACGAAGACTCGTTGCGGTTGGCCGGGCATCTGGCAGAGATCGCGGCGCTTGCCGAGCCGGACGATGCCGGCGTACATCGAGTGCGGGCCGAAGTGTTCGGCGCGCGCACCGAGTTCGAGTCCTCGACGATGGCCAAGGGCGTGTTCGGCTGGGCTGCCGCAGAGAGCCGCAAGAAGTCCGAAGTGGATGGCACATAGGTATCGCTCCAGCGCTACCTATGGCCGCTACCGCGCGTGGAGCACCTTGCGATAGCGGGCCTCGAGGAATGCATACGTCGCAAAGACCAGCAGGCCGAGGGCGACGAGAGCCAGCAATCCGATACCCCACCAGTGACCGGACAGCTTGGCGAGGACCTGGTCGAGGCCCTCGGCGTGAGCCGGGTCGGCCTGGATGGCAGCCACGAAGAGGAAGATGCCGACTGGGACGAAGACAAGCGCCCGTGCGGGAATGCCGACAAGCGCCGCGCCACGTACCAGCCGGCAGACCCATTGTGGCGCGCCTTGAAGCCGGAGCCCGTCGGCGTACTCAGCAGTGAGTGCAGTGCGGATCTGGTTCGCGCAGATGCCGATCACGACGACGCCGAGAACGGCGACGATCTCGCGGCCGCCGGGCAATCGCAGCAGGTCGCCGGCCTCGCGGTGCTGCGCGCTATTGCTACCGGTCGAACGATTCCCGAGGGCGTAGGACAGTGGAATCCATACCAGTGCGACGTAGAACGCGCCTTGGCAGGCAGTGGTCGTACGCCGCCACGTGTCCGAACGGCGATCGTGCCACGCACTCCAGAGCCGTGCACCTCCGAATGCCAAGAATCCGAACGCCACGGCGACGATCGCGAC
>DASRSG010000062.1:0-3033 GCA_035656595.1 Jatrophihabitantaceae bacterium
TCGGCAAGACAGGCTCGCCGCAGGATTTCACCTCGCTGCTCGACGACGTCACGCACCGCGTCTTCGACGTGCTGCCCGACGACACCTGGTTCTATCCCGGCCACGGCGACGATTCGACCCTGGGCGTCGAGCGCCCGCACCTGGCCGAGTGGCGCGCACGCGGCTGGTAGGCATCCGACGCCGGACGCCGGACGCTGAACGCGCTGCGGCGCGACGCGCCGACGGGCCTGCCGCAGCGCGTTCAATGATGATCCCTACTCGGCCGCGGACGCAGCGGCGATGACTGCGCGCAGCACCGCGTTGAGGTGCTCGAGGTCGGACACGGGCAGGCCGAGGCGTCCAACGATGCGCGCCGGAACCTGCTCGGCCTTCTTTCGCAATTTCCGGCCGGTCGCGGTGAGGGTCACCGCGAGCAACCGTTCGTCGGTGCGGTCGCGCTCACGCCGCACGAGGCCGGCCCCTTCCAGGCGCTTCACCAGCGGCGACAACGTGCCCGGGTCGAGCGCCAAGGTGTCGGCCAGATCGCGCAGCGATCGGGGGTCGCGCTCCCATAAGGCCAGCATGACGAGGTATTGCGGGTGGGTGAGGCCGAGGGGTTCGAGAACCGGCCGGTAGATCGCGATGACTTCCCGGGCCGCCACCGCGAGGGCGAAACACACCTGACGATCCAGGGCGAGCGGGTCAGTTGATGTAGAGGTCACCGTCACACCGTACCAATCATTTGTGCACCAACAATTGGCGTACGCTAAGGCTGTGACCCAAGACGACGACAAGGTGATCCGACCGAACGCCCTGCAATGGCTTCGCTACGTCTACACCGGCGCGGTGCCGGCGAAGAATGAATCGTGGGTCCTGTACGACGCGACCCGCCCAACCTGGGTCCTGCGGCACCTCGCCCGCTACGTCGTGGTCGTCGCTCCCATCGTCGCCGCCGTGCTGATCTTCCTGCCCGCGCCGCTACTTCTGCGCGTGCTCTGCTGCGTGGTCGCGTTCCTCACCATGATGATCTTCTATGCTGGCTTCACCGTCGACGCCGTCGAACGCCGCGTCGAAAAGGCCGGCTATACCAGCGGTACGGCTACCCGGCTGCGCCAGCAACGGGCGGTCGACGTGCAACGCGCCGTCGCCGCCCGTTACCGGGCACGTCGCGACGCCCACCGCTAGTTCGCGAATTCCCGCCACTGCGCCGAATCGCGGATCAGATCGACCACCTCTTCTCGATCATGACCGTCGGTATCGAGCACCAGGTCTAGGAACGTCGCCGAGTCCAGTTCCGCATCCTCGTCCGGCGCGGCCCGCCAGGACGAGATGGTGGGTATCGCGGCGGCTGAACACCGGCCACGCAGCGGCCAGCAGGTCGGCCTTCACCTGGTGGTTGTCCGGGCCTTCCGGCGGCGCAGGATGGCACATGCCGATGGCGTCCAGATCGAGGCGGGCAGTCGGGACGCCTGCCCTCAAGAGACGGGAAAGACGCGGTAGGACGCATCGGACTTGCCGACACCGACCGCGCCGATGAAAAACAGCACGCGCGCGCTGCTCGTGGTTGATGACATATGGGCGCGGCTAGCGCCCACGCACCGGTTCAGGGCTGGCTTCGAGCCAGAGCGAACATCTCGATCACCGCACCATGACGACCACGATGGACTTGGCGTGGTGGCCTGCCCACGGCTTTGCGCTCCGCGCGCCTTTCCGGAGATCGGCGCGGGAAGCTCGTAGGCTGCGCGTGTGATCCGAGGCCGGCTGGTGCTGCGGGTATTGGGCGTGCTCATCGCCGGCGCGCCGGCAATCGTGGGCCCAGCCCACGCCACGGTGCTCGCGGTCGCGCCTGACCCCGCTGTCCACACCACCGCCTCCACGCACCGTCGCGAACTGCCGAAGGGCGGACGGCGCATCCTCGGGCACTACCGTGTCGTCACCTACTACGGCGGGGCGGACGGGCCGCAGTTGGGCATCCTCGGCTCGAAGCCGCCCGACCAAATCGCCGGGGACATCGAGCGGCGCGCGCGGCAATGGCGCCGCTACGGCTTGCCCGTGCAGCCGGCGATGGAGCTCATTGCTACCGTCGCGCAGGGCAGCGCCGGCTCCGACGGCAGCTATTCCCAACCGATTTCCGACGGCGACGTGCAGCGGTACCTGACCGCCGCGCACCACCACCGGATGTTGTTGATTCTCGACTTCCAACCCGGGCATGCCCAGTTCCTCGACCAGGTGCAGCACTTCGCCAGGTTCCTGCGCGATCCGTGGGTGTCCGTGGCCCTCGACCCTGAGTGGAAGATGCATGGCCACCAGGTGCCCGGAAAGGTCATCGGCCACACCGCTGCCAGCGCTGTCAATAGCGTGCGCCACTACCTCGCCGGGATCGTCAAGCGCGACAAGCTGCCGGACAAGCTGCTCGTGGTGCACCAGTTCACCACCGACATGATCCGCAACCGCGACCGGATCAAGCCAGGACCCGGCGTCGAGGTCACCTTCCACGCCGACGGCTTCGGCGACCCGTCGGCGAAGCGGGCGACGTGGGGCCGGCTGGCGTTCCCGCGGCACCCCTACGGGGCGGGCTTCAAGCTGTTCACCCGACAGGACAAGCCGATGATGACACCGCACGCGGTGATGGCGCTGCGTCCACGCGTGGACCTGATCAGCTACCAGTGACTACGGCGTGCAATTCGCCGTGATGTAGCTGATGAGGTGCTGCTCGATGTTGGGCAGCTTCTGCGCAGCCGTAGGGTCGACGTGCCCGGTGACCGCCCCGTGCACGTAATCGGCGAGCGCCTGCAGATCCGGCTTGATCTCGGCAGGCGCCTCGGCCACCACCTTGTCCAGGCCGGCGAGGAACTTGTTCAGGTCGCCCTGCGCGCCACCGGCCAGTGAGTTGCCGATGTTGCCCAGGCCGGACAGGTCCTTGCAGAACTGCGACCCGCCGAGAGCCGGGATCGAGGCCGGCAGCGACACCGGCAGCGAGGCGGGCAGCGAGACCGGGACCGAAGCCGGCGCCGATACCGGAACCGAGGCCGGCGCGGAGACTGGTGGTTGCCC
>DASRSG010000063.1:0-19510 GCA_035656595.1 Jatrophihabitantaceae bacterium
AAGCACTCGCAGTCAGCATCGACCGCACCTACCAAGACGGTCGTCCCGGAACAGCCGCCGTTCCCGCGCCCCGTGCGTGTCTCGTTCTTCGGCGACTCGCAAGGCATGACGTTGCTGCTGAACAAACCCAACGGACTGCAGGGCGCGCTGACCCTCAGCGATTCGACGGTCGAGGGTTGTGGCGTGCTGCTGGGCACCATCCACAGCTCGACCGGATACAGCCGTGACCTCAGCTCAGACTGCGGGAACTGGCCGCAGGTCTGGAAGGAGCACGCGCAGGCGAACAACCCGCAGATCGCGGCGGTCGAGATCGGTGCTTGGGACGTCTTCGACCTCACCCTCAACGGCCAGACGATGAAGTTCGGCTCGTCGGCATGGAACGGCTACTTCAGCCACCAGATGGCCAAGGCCATCAAGATCCTCACGGACTCGGGCGCACAGGTCGCGCTGATGGGGGTGCCCTGTTACCGCCCGATCGCGGCAGGCGGGCTGCCCCTGCTCCCCGAGCGCGGCGACGACAGCCGGACCCGGCACATCAACACCCTCCTCGTGCAGGCTGCCGCCAAGAACCCGCAGCGGGTGTTCATGATCCATCCGCCTTCGGCGTTCTGTAAGAACCCGGCGATCGCCAAGAACACCGCATATCGATGGGACGGCACGCACTACTACATCCCGGGTGCTGCCCTGGTGTTCCGCGTGATCACCCCGCAGCTACTGGCGATCCCGCAGCCGCCGCCGCACTGACCTCGGCACGACCCGTGCATTCCCCCTGCGCGGTGGGTATTGTTAGTTTGGCTAACATATCTGAAGAGGTCCGACATTGAGTGATGGCAGTACCCCGTGGCGCAAGCTGACGGTCGACCGGACCCACCCGCGATACAAGTGGGTGGCGCTGTCTAACACCACCGTCGGCGTGCTGATGGCGACGGTGAACGCGTCAATCGTGATCATCTCGCTGCCGGCGATCTTCCGCGGCATCCATCTCGACCCGCTCGCACCCGGCAACGTCGGTTACCTGCTGTGGACCCTGATGGGCTTCCTCGTCGTCACGGCGGTCCTTGTCGTCACGCTCGGCCGGCTGGGCGACATGTACGGACGGGTGCGCATCTACAACGCCGGCTTCGTGGTCTTCACGCTCGGCTCGATCGCGCTCGCTCTCGATCCGCTGCACGGCGGCGGCGGAGCGATGTGGCTCATCGTGTGGCGCCTCGTGCAGGGCGTCGGCGCCGCGATGCTCTTCGCGAACTCGACGGCGATCCTCACCGATGCCTTTCCGGTCGAGCGCCGCGGCATGGCGCTGGGCATCAATCAGGTCGCCGCGATCGCAGGCTCGTTCATCGGTCTGATCCTCGGTGGCCTGCTGTCCGAGGTCGATTGGCGGCTGGTCTTCTTCGTCTCGGTTCCGATCGGCGTGGTCGGCACCATCTGGTCTTATCTGAGCCTGCACGAATTGAGTGCGCGTCAGCCCGATGCGAAGGTCGATTGGTGGGGCAACATCCTCTTCGGTGTCGGACTCACCGGACTCCTCGCTGCCATCACGTACGGGATTCAGCCCTACGGCGGCCACACCATGGGATGGACGAATCCGTGGGTGCTGTTCGGCATGATCGGCGGCGTCGCGCTGCTCATCGCGTTCTGCGTGATCGAGACCAAGGTCGGGCAGCCGATGTTCGCGATGTCACTGTTCAGGATCCGCGCGTTCTGGGCAGGCAACCTTGCCGGGCTGCTCGCATCGGTGGCGCGCGGCGGCCTGCAGTTCATGCTGATCATCTGGTTGCAAGGCATCTGGTTGCCGTTGCACGGGTACGACTTCGCCGACACCCCACTGTGGGCCGGCATCTACTTGCTTCCCCTGACCATCGCGTTCCTCATCGCCGGGCCGATCTCGGGCGCGATGTCGGATCGATTCGGCGCGCGCACCTTCGCCACCGGTGGCCTCCTGCTCGTCGCGGCCAGCTTCCTCGGCCTCTTGCTGCTGCCGGTCGACTTCGACTACGCAGCCTTTGCCGGCCTGCTCGTGCTCAACGGCATCGGTTCGGGGTTGTTCTCGGCCCCGAACACGACGGCGATCATGAACAGCGTTCCCTCGCAGCAGCGCGGCGCGGCCTCGGGCATGCGTGGCACGTTCTTCAATGCCGGGTCATCGCTGTCGATCGGCATCTTCTTCTCGCTGATGATCGCCGGATTGGCAGCCAGCCTGCCGTCCACCCTGTTCAGCGGGCTCACCGCACACCACGTGCCGGCCCCACTCGCGCACGGGATCGCCAACGCGCCGCCGGTCGGCAGCCTGTTCGCGGCGTTCCTCGGCTACAACCCGGTGCAGACGTTGCTCGGGCCGACCGCCGTGAGCCAGTTGCCGCCGGCGGATCGCAGCACGTTGACCGGGCGCGAGTTCTTCCCCGATCTCATCTCGCAGCCGTTCCATCACGGCTTGGTCATCGTGTTCGCCGCGGCCATAGCGATGTCGGTAATCGGTGCGGTGGCTTCGCTGGTACGCGGGCGGCGTTACGTGCACGCCGACGTGCCGCCAGAACGCTCTGTACCAGCTACCACGAGTCATTGACCCGGTGCTGCCGTGCCGCACTTTCGCGCAGACATTGCCGCACTTTCCCGGCGTCGCGGAAGTTGATCTGGCGAACCTGTGCCGCGCACAGCGGGGTCGGCAAGCCCGGTTCTAGCGTGGGCGAACTCAGCGATCTGCGTTGGAGGGCCGGATGGCACGATTCGCACTGTCACGCATCGTTCGCCGGGCTCTCGTTGCCGGCGCCGTGGCGTCGGCCGCAGTGGTCGCCGTCCAAGCACCGTCGAGCGCTACGACGGCCGGCAGCCTGACGGCGCACTGGAAGGTTGTGTCGCTGTGTCGCCCGGCGCACGGCAACCGGCTCGGCTGCTTCGCGATGCAACTCGTGCGCACCGACCACTCTGGATTGAGCACGGCAGCCGCCGCGCGGCAGCGATTGGGTGTCAGCAGGGCTGACGGCGTGACGTTCGGAGAGGCCGGCGGGTACACCCCGGCCGACCTGGCCTCTGCATACGGCGTCAATCCCGATGCGGCTGCCTCGTCCGGCATCACCGTCGCGATCGTCGACGCGTATGGCGACACGTCGATCACGAGTGACCTGAACGCCTTCAACACGAAATATGGATTGCCCGCCGAGACCGCGAGCAGTTTCAAGGTGCTCAACCAGAGCGGCGGGACGACGCTGCCCGCCGGTCCGCCGGGCACCGATCCGAACTGGCCGATCGAACAAGCGTTGGACACCCAAGCGGTGCGCGGCCTGTGCCACAAGTGCAAGATCGTGCTGATCCAGGCGAATTCGCCGTCCTTCACCGATCTCGCAACCGCGGAGGACACCGCGGTCAACACGATCCACGCCGACGTGGTCAGCAACTCGTTCGGCGGACCCGAATCGGCGTCCACGCCAGCGTCGTTCCAGAGCGCATTCGACCATCCCAAGACCGCGATCCTGGCGTCGACCGGCGATGACGGCTGGTACAGCTGGGACCAGTTCAACAAAGGGAATGCTTCGGCTGGGAAGGCGAACACGCCGTCCGGCTTCAACACCGTGATCGCGGTGGGCGGCACGTCGCTCTACTTGAACCCGAGCGGTTCGCGGGCCGGCGAGCAGGTGTGGAACGACAACGGCCCGAGTGACACCTACGGATTCGGCCTCGGCGCAGCCCTGGGCGCTGCCGGAGGCGGCTGCAGCCAGGTGTTCACACCGCAGAAATGGCAGAAGTCGGTGACGGGCTACGCGAGCCTCGGCTGTGGCAGCATGCGGTCTGGCACCGATATCGCCGCTGTTGCCGACCCGCACACCGGCTACGACATCCACGACGCCCAGGTTCTGCACGGGTGGGGGACGATCGGCGGCACCTCGCTCGCCAGCCCGGTGGTCGCCGCGCTCTACGCGCTCGCCGGTGGGCCCGGTGGCGTCAAGTACCCGGCATTGACCTTGTACGGACACTTCAAGTCCGCGCCGGCGTCGTACGACATCACGATCGGTGGTACCGGACTGTGCGGCACCGATTCGACGGTGACGTGCAAGCTGAACGCCGGTGGCAACCCGAACCAGCTCGGGTCCGCCGGCCTGCTCGACTGCGCCTTCCCGGCTTCCGGATCGGGGACGATCGCCAACGACGCGCAGTGTTACGCGCGACCGGGCTATGACGGGGTGTCCGGTGTCGGCGCGCCGAAGGGCATCAAGCTGTTCCAGCCGATGAAGCCGACTGCCAAGATCGCGAGCCCCGGCACGGTCACGCACGGGCACAGCAAGACCTTCGACGGTTCCACATCGTCGGATCCGTTCCCCGGCGGAACGATCAGCACATACTCGTGGGATTTCGGCGACGGCCACACGGGCACCGGCACGACGCTGGCGCATACGTTCGCGACGAAGGGAACATTCACGGTCACCCTCACCGTCACCGACAACTACGGCCTGAAGGGCAAGATCACCCGGTCCGTCCCGGTGAAATAACGATGGCAATAACGGCGCCGTCCCGCGCGGTGCGGTCGATTGTCTCCGCATCGCGCGACCGGTACCTTCCCGGCTAGGTCGCCGGGTCGCTGGCTTCGCGGGGGGCTGGTCAGCGGCCCGGTGACCCTCTACTTGTGCAAGAGATCGCTGTATTCGGGGTGCCGCTGGATGTAGGCGGCGACGAACGGGCAGCGCGCCACCACGGTCAGCCCACGCCGTCGAGTGTCGTCGAGCGCACCCTTCGCGAGGGCGCTGCCGATGCCCTGTCCTTCGTAGTCGTCCTCGACCTTTGTGTGGGTGAACACGCGACGTCCGGCGTCCTCGCGGTACGCGCTGAATCCGGCTAGATCACCATCGACCAGGATCTCGTACCTGTGCTGCTGCTCGTTGTCGCGCACGATAACTTCTGCCTCGTCCATCGCCTGGTCCCTATGCTCGCGGGTGTTGCGCTGAGATCGTCTCCGATGCAACCCCAGTAGCTTAAGGATCCTTCCGATGGCCGAGCCCGATGTCGTCTACCGGTCCGCGCAGGGCCGCTGGGTGCTGCTCGCGACCATCCTCGGCAGCGGCATGGCACAGCTCGACGGCACCGTGGTCAACGTGGCGCTGCCGAGAATCGGCGAGAACCTCAACGCCGGGTTGACCAGCCTGCAATGGACGCTGAACGCGTACACGCTCACGCTGTCCGGGCTGCTGCTGCTCGGCGGCAGCCTCGGCGACCGGCTGGGCCGGCGGCGCATCTTCATCATCGGCACGATCTGGTTCGCGGTGGCGTCCGCGGGGTGTGCCCTGGCCCCCACTGCGGGCGTGCTCATCGCGACGCGGGCGCTGCAGGGTGTGGGCGCGGCGCTGCTCACCCCGGGCTCGCTCGCGATTCTCGAAGCCGTCTTCCGCAAGGAGGACCGGGCCGAGGCAGTGGGCGCCTGGTCGGGATTGGGTGGTGTCGCGTCGGCCATCGGACCGGTGGTCGGCGGTGTTCTCGTCGGTGCCGCGCCGTGGGGGTGGCGGCTGGCGTTCCTCATCAACCTGCCGCTCGCTGCCGCGGTGGTCATAGTCGCCGCCCGCCACGTCCCTGAGACGCGTGACGAACACGCAACCGGACGGCTCGATGTCGCCGGTGCGGCGTCGGCCGCGATCGGTCTCGCGCTGGTGATCTATGCCCTCACCGAGGGCCCAGACCAGGGCTGGCCGAGCAGCGTCGTGGCAAGCCTGGTGATCGGCCTCGTCGTGATCGCCGGCTTTGTCGTGCGCGAGGCGCGCACGGCCAATCCGATGCTGCCCCTTGGGTTGTTCCGGTCGCGGCAGTTCAGCGGCGCGAATGTCGTGACGCTCGTCGTCTACGCCGCATTGTCCGGCGCGCTGTTTCTGCTGCCCGTGCAGTTGCAGCGGGTCGTCGGATTCTCGCCGGTGGCAGCAGGCAGCGCGTTGCTTCCGGTGACCGCGGTGATGCTGCTGCTGTCAGCACGGATGGGGCGCCTCGCGCAACGCATCGGGCCGCGCAAGCCGATGACCCTCGGCCCGATCGTCGCCGGTGCCGGCCTCGCGCTGCTCACCGAGCTCGGGCCGTCGTCGTCCTATCTCACCAGCGTGCTGCCCGCGATGATCCTGTTCGCGCTGGGGCTTTCCGCGACGGTCGCTCCGTTGACCGCGACCGTGCTCGCCGCCGCCCCGCCGCACCAGATCGGTATCGCATCGGCAGTCAACAACGACGTCGCTCGGACGGCGGGGCTGCTGGCGGTCGCGGTACTTCCCGGCGTCGCTGGGATCACTCAGGCCACGTACGCGCATCCGGCCTCGCTCTCGACCGGCTTCCATCATGCGATCGTGATCGCGGCGTGCTGCTGCGCGCTGGGCGGGGTGCTGTCGTGGTTCGTGATCAGCGACGACGTGCTCGACCGCGGTTCGCCGTTGCCCGGCACGCATTGCGAGCCGGGAACCACGCCATTGCGGACCTGCGGCATAGAACCCCAACCCACCGGCGTGGCCGACACCGCCGGCGAGCGATGATTGCGTGCATGGCAGCAGAACGCATCGACGTCGGTACGGCACGCGAGATGTGGCGAGCCGGTGACACCGTGATCGACGTCCGAAGTCCTGACGAGTACGCACTCGGACATATCGCGGGCGCGATCAACGTGCCGATAGACACCCTGCCCACCGGTGCCGATGCCTTGCCCGACGGTCCGGTGCTGACCGCATGCGGCAGCGGCGGGCGGGCCGGGCGGGCCGCAGACCTGCTCGACCTCGCCGGCCGCACCGCGTTCACCATCGCCGGCGGAACGAAGGCGTGGCAGGCAGCCGGACTGCCGGTCGTGAGCGGGCGCGGGCCGAAATGAGCGCGCACGCCGATCGGTTCCGGGCGCTGCACGTGGGTGGTGCGCCGCTGTTGTTGCCCAATCCGTGGGATGCCGGCTCGGCCCGGGTGCTGGCCGCGCTCGGGTTCAGGGCGCTGGCGACCACGAGCAGCGGCTTCGCGGCCACGCTCGGTCGCCTCGACGGCAGCGTCACTCGCGACGAGGCCATCGCGCACGGCGCGGCCATCGCCGCCGCCACCGAGCTACCGGTGTCCGCCGATCTCGAGAACGGTTTCGCCGATGCCCCGGCCGGGGTAGCCGAGTGCGTCCGCGCGGCGCTCGGCGCCGGTCTCGCCGGGTGCAGCATCGAGGACTTCACCGGCGACGACGCCGATCCGATCTATCCGGTCGACCTCGCCGCCGAGCGCATTTCCGCTGCGGCCGAGGCCGCGGCCGGCGAGATCGTCCTCACCGCGCGCGCCGAGAACTACCTGCACGGCCGCGCCGACCTGGCCGACACGATCGCGCGGCTGCAGCGCTACCAGGAAGCCGGCGCCGACGTCTTGTACGCCCCCGGGCTCAGCACGGTGGCTGACATCCGTGCCGTGGTCGAGGCAGTCGACCGGCCGCTCAACGTGCTGGCGATCCCGGCTGCGCCGCCGGTGGCCCAGCTGGGCGAACTCGGCGTCGCGCGGATCTCGGTCGGGGGCGCTTTCGCCTTCGCGGCGCTCGGCGCGCTGGCCGCGGCCGGCAGGGAATTCCTCGACGAGGGGACCTACGGGTTCTGGCAGCTCGCCGGGCGGGGCCGCGAAATCGCCGGCGAGGCGTTCTGATCGTCCGAAAACTGGGTATTGACCTACTAGACTTAACACGGATATTATCTGATCAGGAAGAGATCTCGGCCGGATGGTGTGCGCATCCAGCAGGTTTCTTCGGTTGTTGCGGGGGACGGCCGAGCCGCGTCCGCAGCTCGGGGGCCAATGGGGTAGCACTATTCGAGAGGGATCATGGCCAGCACCGAGCGTTACGACCGGCCGCGCAGGATCTACGCCTGGGAATGGCAGCTCGACGCAGCCTGTGCCGGTCTGGACACCGCGCTGTTCTATCAAGCTGACAACGAGCGTGGCTCGTCGGTGCGGTTGCGCGAGAAGAAGGCCAAGGCCATCTGCGCGCGCTGCCCGGTAATCACCAATTGCCTCAAGGACGCCCTGGCCAACAACGAGCCGTTCGGTGTCTGGGGCGGAATGTCTGCCGATGAGCGGTACCGGCTGATCAACAACCTGGGCGCCTGAACCTGGTTCTCCAGCCGCACGCGGGCTAACTTTCGTCTATGGCCGCCGTGCACAATTTCATCCGCCGCGATGTCTGGAAGCTGCCGAGCGCCGACCGCACATTGCATTGGTATGCAACGGCCATCTCCGCGATGCAAGCGCGCGATCCGGCCGATCCGACCAGTTGGCACTATCAGGCCAGCATCCACGGCGATCCGAACAGCACCGCGCCTCGGTTCAACCAGTGCAAGCACGGCAGCTGGAACTTCCTGTCCTGGCACCGGCTCTACCTGTACTACTTCGAGCGCATAGTGCGCGCCGCCGTCGTCGACGCCGGCGGCCCGAGCACATGGGCGCTGCCGTACTGGAACTACGAGGACGGCGGGAACGCGGCGAAGCTGCCGACGCCATTTCGGCAGCCGGCCGCGGCGACCAATCCGCTGTTTGTCGCCCAGCGCCGCGCAACCTACAACGCCGGCCTAGCGCTGCTCGACAAGTTCACCTCGAGCAAGAGCGCCATGGCCACTGCGGCATTCACTGCGGCGCACGGCGCAACCTCGTTCGGCGGTGGCCAGGCCGACGACATGCTGTGGATGGCGAGCGAGCCGGGCGCGGTCGAGATGGCGCCCCACGACGTCATCCATGTGCGCATCGGCGGGCACACCGGCTGGATGAACGACCTCTCCCTCGCGGCCCGCGATCCGATCTTCTGGCTGCACCACGCGAACATCGATCGGCTATGGACGCAATGGCTGGCGCTCGGTCACGGTCGCGCGAACCCGGCTGGGAAGTGGCTGCACCGCAAGTTCAGCTACTTCGACGAACACGGCGCTGCCGTGCACAACACCGCTGCTGACGCACTCGAGACCGAGATGCTGCACTACAGCTACGCCGACCAACCGGCGGTGCCGGCGCATCCGCACGCAGCGGTCTCGGACCGGGTGCCGGAACTCGTCGGCAGTTCTGCCGCGCCGGTCGAGCTCACCGGGACGGCCGCGTCGGTGCACGTCGCGGTTGACGAGCGGGCCCGGGCCGGCTTCGCCGCGCAACTGGCCGACGGCGAGAGCCCGCGCATCTACCTAAACCTCGACGACGTCCGGTCCGACTCCGCGCCCGGCACGGTGTATGGCGTATACGTCAACGTTGCGCAGGGCGCTGAGCCCGACGATGCGCACTACGCGGGGACCGCGTCGTTCTTCGGCCTCGGCCGGGCTGGGTCGCGCGGCGCCGATCGCGAGCACGGCTACCGGCTGACCTACGACATCACCGATCTTGCGGCCGGGCTTTCCGCTCGAGGGGAGTGGGACGGGGCGAACGTGCACGTCAGCTTCGCACCGCTGGATGAGGAGGTGCCCGACGACGTCGACGCCTCGCCGGAGAGCAGCGGTCATGCACCGGTGACGGTGGGTCGGGTGAGTATCTTCCATGGCTGAAGTCATCACCGCTTCGCGGGCCAAGCTGGTTGGCGCCGTCGTCGGTCCCCGTCAGATGTTCGCCGCTCGTCCGGCACTACCTGTTGAGATCTTGATCGTCGCCGGATGGATCGCCGCGCTGGCGCTGACGCCAAGGTCGATGGCGGCGATGGCGCCGTCAATGGGGATCGGGTTGTGGGTGGCCATGGTGGCCGCCACGATGCTGCCCTCGGCGCTGCCGGTCGTATATCACGTGGCGGCGAACAGCCTGCGTCGCAGGCGAAATCGGGCGGTGTTGCTGTTCGCGGGTGCTTACCTGGCGATGTGGGCGGCTTTCGGTGCCATCGCGCTCGCGGTGCTACCGCACGGCGCATCGCGGGTCGTGCTGGTTGTCATGTTGCTCGCCGCGGCCGGATGGCAGCTCACCCCGTGGCATCGACGCGCGCTGCGTGGCTGCCACCGCACCAGCCCGCTGCCGGCCGCGGGCTGGCGAGCCGATGCCGCTGCGGTGCGCTTCGGAGCGAGCAACGGCGGGTACTGCCTCGGCGCGTCGTGGTGCCTGATGATCGTGATGTGTGTTGCGCCTGGCCCGCCGATGTTGTGGGCCACCGCGATCGGCGCCGGAGTGTTCGTGCAGAAGACGACCGAGGCGCCGGCTCATGTCGCCCGGCTGGGCGCGCTCGCGTTGCTGGTGGTCGCGCTCTTCGCCGCGATCTGAAGCTTCCCTAGCCGTCCGTCCCGCTGGTCTGTTCGCGCGCCTTCATCTCGGCCTCGGCAAGGTGCGGCGGAGCCGCGCCGAGTGCGTCGCGTACGGAGCGCTCCACCGCGCGGAACACGCTGAGATAGCTGCTGTCGTACGCCTCGACAAGCTGGAAGGTCCACTTGCCGGGCACCACGTCGCGTCCGACCAGCACCTGATCGACGATCTCGGCGGCCCGCTCATGCCCGCTCTCACGCAAGGCGCGTACCGCTGATTGCAGATCGAGATCGGCCCGCCCGGATAGCCGGTGGAAGGCGTAGAGGTGCCCGCGAGCATCCTCGGCGGCCTCGAGCGCTTCGGACAGCTTGCCGAGGGCGTCGACGGTCGCGTCGTCGAACCCGTCAGGACGCGCATGCGCCGGCGGGCGGTCAGGGTGGCGGGCCGAGCCGAAGCGCTCAAGCAATTCGTCCAACGGCACCGTCGGTTCGCCCATGCCCACATTGTTCCGCACTACCTCAGCGGCATGTGCTCGGCGGACAGCACGGCGCGCGCGGCGAAGGACACCGGATCCTTCGCGAACCACTTTTGCAACTGCCGTCCGTTCAGCGCATTGTCCAGCGCAGCCATGATCATCGACTGGTCGAGCACCAGCCGGCGATGGCCCACCGCACCGGTGGTCGGGTTCACCGCGTCGCAGAAGCCGCCGTCGGCGGTGAAGCTGTCCGGGTAGAGCCGGCGCAGCCGGGCGATGTTCGCATAAGCCCGCTGCGGGGCCACGTCGAGCGCGAGGAACGAGGCGTGCGGCGTCACCGTGGTCTCGGGATCCGGATCGGGCGAGACGTTCTCCGGCGAAGCGTTCCGTCGAGTCGGGCGAGATGCGCGGGCCGGCGATGAACGCCGTCGACCGGTAGCCGTGTTCGTGCACGAGATGCTCGGTGAGCGCGCGCATACCGCCGCGGTTGTCGACGGCGACGGAGTCGAGGTTGGTGCGCTTGCCGGTCCGGTCGGAGAGCACGACGACCGTCAGCCGTTCGCCGATCGCGGCGACATCGTCGTTGGCAAGAGCGCGTGCGACGACGACGAGGCCGTCTACCTTGCCCGCGACGGACAGCGCGAGTCCGCGCCCGCCGGTGCCGCGCGTTGCAGCGATCAGGACGGCGTCACCGACCGCGGCGGCGGCGCGCTCGGAGCCGCGGGTCACCTGGTCGACGTAGAGCGGTGACTCCGCCTCGACATCGCCGGCGCTCTCGAGATCGGGGAAGAGGACCCCGACGATTCCGGTGCGGCGCCTGGCGAGGCTACCCGCCGATCCACTCGGCACCCAGCCGACTTCGGCAGCGGTGGCGAGCACTCGATCGCGGGTCGCCGGCGAACACCCGGACGCGTTCTGCATCACCCGGGAAGCGGTTGCGGTGGAGACACCGCTACGCCGTGCTACCTCGTAGATCGTCGATCGCCGAGCCAAAACTGAGTTGCTCCGTCCGCCTTACGTAACCGGTTACGTACCTATTCGGAGGGAACCATGCGTTTGCGACAAACCAATCGCAACATTCGTGCGAATCGCCCGACCAGCTGGCCCGCTACGACTGGGCCGACTGCACGACGTGAATGCGGCCCACCTCCGCGCGGATCATGTGTTTGCCAAGGTAGATGGCACGACCCTCGAGCAACACGACGTGGGAAAGGACGAGGATCGGCGATCTCGCGGTTGCGCCGAACAGCGCACCACGCGCCGCGCCCGCCGTACTCACCGAGATCTCGCACGAGCCAGGGCCGAGGACCGGACCCACTATCGCGTTGATTCGCGAGAGCAATGTGCTGTTGCGGACGCGCGTGTCGCCGATGTGCGCTGCGATGAGCGGGCTGATTGCCTGGAGGCGATCCCCGGCAGGGATCCACTCCTGGCTCAGCGCGACTGGATCTCCGTCTTGACCGATCAAGCTCTCCCAGAACCAGGTCCGTGCGCCGTCGGGCAGGTCGAGACCCCGGCTGGTGAAATCGGTCGTGGCCTCCTCCTCGCGACGAAGTGCCTCGACCTGGGTGGCTGCTCCGCCAGCCGAGAGCAGATCCTCCAGTGACTGCAGGCGTTCGAGGCCGATCTCCGGTAGCCGATCGGCGACGAAACGTCCGACCCCGCGGCGGGTGCGGATCAGCCCGTCCTCTTCGAGCAGGAGTAAGGCCTCGCGCATCACAGTCCGGCTGACCCCGAACGCGACGCACAGGTCCGCTTCGAAGGGCAGCAGCGAGCTGGGCGGCGGACTGCCCGAGCGGATTGCCTTGGCCATCGCGGCGTAGACGCTGACGCGCAAGGGCAGAGTTCCGCGGCGGGCCACCGGATGCGCGACGGCTAGCCAGTCGGGCGCCGTCTCGTTCGTTGTCATGTCAGACCTCCCTGAACGAAACAGCGTCGCATGTGACTCTACCCAGGCCGTAACACTTCAGATATCATATCTCTCACTCTCACGGTCGGCTATGCAACGGAACCGATGGCGCAGGGCGAATCAGGTCAGTAGGCACATCACCGCAATCGGCCAATGTCCGCTGCTTCCCAGCACGCTGCTGGGAATCGGACCTCACCACTGGAGCTACGTATGGCGTCCACAGATCACCTGCCGCGCTCGGAGTCGCTGTCCGCGACCAGCCGACGGTCGTTCCTGCAAGCAGGCGGGTTGAGCCTTGCCGGCTTGACCGGTCTCGGTGCATTGGCGGCTTGTTCGTCGTCTGGAAGTCCTTCGGGAGGCTCGTCCGGAGGTAGCACACCGGCAGGGCAGTCGGGATCGAGCGGCGCCGCGTCCTTCGGCACCGTCGCGCTGCAGTTGGATTGGATCAAGAACATCCAGTTCAGCGGCGAGTACTTCGCTGAGTCGAAGGGTTACTTCACCAAGGCCGGGTTCAAGCAGGTCCAGCTTGTCGCCGGTGGCGCGGCGTCGACGTCGCCCGAGGCGATGGTGATCACGAACAAGGTCTCGATCGGCCTGACCTCGCCGATCACGACGGCTGCGGCGATCGCCGAACAAGGTGCGCCGCTGAAGATCATCGGCACCGAGTACCAGAAGGCACCGTTCTGCATCGTGTCGGTCGAAGAGAAGACGCCGATCCGGACGCTTGACGACCTCAAGGGGAAGAAGATCGGCATTCAGACCGGCACGAATGAGGCTATCTGGAAAGGGTTCCTGAAGATCAACAAGATAGATCCGTCCGAGCTGACCGTCGTCCCGGTCCAGTACGACCCGACGGTCGTCACGAACGGCACGGTCGACGGGTTCATGGCCTACATCACGAACGAGCCGGTGCTGCTCAAATCCGAAGGATTCACCCCGGTTGCGTTGAGCTTCGCGGACAACGGCATGGAGCTGTTCACCGACTGCTTCATCGTGACCCAGGACAGCATCAAGAACAACCGCGACATGCTCAAGGCGCTGCTCAAGGCCGAGATTCAAGGATGGACGGCTGCCATCGCCGATCCTGCAGGGTCGGCGCGCCTTGCGGCCAATGTCTACGGCAAGGACCAGAAGCTGCAGGTTCGCGAGCAGACGCAGGAGGCGACCATCCAGAACGGGCTGATCGCTACGGCGGATACGAAAAAGAACGGACTCTTCACCATGACCGACGCACTCGTCGGCCAGACGATCGACTCGCTCGGCGCGATGGGAACCAAGGTGTCGGCGAGCCAACTGGTCGACCTCTCGTTGTTGACCGAGGTCTACCAGGAGAATCCATCGCTGATAACCGCGTAGCGCCGCGGCGTACCTCGCCGGGCCTTCTGCTCGGCGCCCACCATTCCGGAGGCACAGCCATGACACCGCTGGCAGGCGCGGGCGACGACCCCCGCAAGGCCATCGCCGAGACCGGCGGCGTCGCCACGCTGCGTCCTGATGCCAACTCCGACTCGGCGACTGGTATCGACATCCGCGACCTCAGCAAGGTCTTCACCCTCGGACGCAAGGCTGTAGTCGCGCTCGACCACACCGACCTCGGCACTCAGCGCGATTCGTTCCTCGCGCTACTCGGCCCGTCCGGCTGCGGGAAGACGACCATCCTCCGAATTCTCGCCGGCCTCGAGGAGCCGAGCACCGGAACGGTGCACATCAACGGCGTGGCGGCATCGGAGGTCCAACGCCGCCACGAGCTGGGCATCGCCTTTCAAGATCCCGCACTGTTGCCATGGCGCACCGTGCGCAAAAACATTCGCCTGCCGCTCGAGGTCGCCGGGATCACACCCGAACCAGGGCTGATCGACGATCTGATCAAGCTGGTCGGTCTCACCGGGTTCGAAGACGCGAAACCCGCCCAGCTTTCCGGTGGTATGCGGCAGCGAGTGGCGATCGCGCGCTGCCTGGTGGTGCGGCCGACGATCATGCTCCTGGACGAGCCGTTCGGCGCTCTCGACGACATGACCCGGCAGCGTCTCAACGTGGAACTGTTGCGGATCTGGACCGAGCGCTCGGCCACCACGCTCATGGTCACGCACGGCATCGCCGAAGCGGTGTTCTTGTCCGATGTCGTGGCCGTCATGAGCCCCCGACCGGGCCGCATCGTTGAGATCGTGCCGATCGACCTGCCGCGGCCGCGCACGCCGAAGATCATGCGAACTCCGGAGTTCCACGGCTACGTCGACACGCTGTCCGAGATCCTGTTCGGCGCTGACGGCATGTCTGGCGACAGCTGATGCAAGCACCTGTCGCCGTCGTCGATGCCGTCCCTCCCGATGCGTCGGGCACGGCCGGCGAGCCCGCGACCGCCACGTCCCGATACCGTTTGACGACGGCGCAGCAAACCCTTGGCGCGGGGGCGGGCATTGTCGTGATCGGCCTTGTCTGGTGGCTGCTCGCGGTAACCGTCTTCGAAGCAAGTCGCAGTGTTCCCACACCGGCAGCAGTGCTGCGCCAGTACATCCATGACGGCTGGCACCTGTACTGGAGTAACGCGATCGTGACGACCTGGTCGGCGGTCCAGGGCTTCTTCTGGGGAAACCTGCTGGCGATCGTTTTGGCGGCGACGGTGCTGCTCGTGCCCGCGCTGGAGGGCGTGGCGTCGCAGATCGCGGTGATCTCCTACTGCATTCCGCTTACTGCGATAGGTCCGGTAATTCTGATCATTGCCCCCACCGGCTCTCGATACACCTCGATCGTTCTGGCGGCGTTGAGCGTGTTCTTCACGACTGTCGTTGGCTGCTTGTTGGGCCTTCGTGCCGCCGACCGGGCCGCGCTCGACGTCGTCCGTGCATACGGCGGTGGCAGGTGGCAGCAGTTGCGCCGAGTGCAGGTGATTGCATCGTTGCCGAGCGTGTTCGCCGCGCTTCGCCTGGCCGCCCCCGCGGCGTTCCTCGGTGCGGTGTTGGGCGAATATTTCGGTGGCATCGACTCGGGACTCGGCGTGGCGATCACGGCGGCCCAGAGCAACTTGCGCGTGGCGCAGTTGTGGTCGCTGGCGCTGCTGTGCGGCTTGATTGCCGGCGCGTGGTTCGCGATCATCGGCCTGGCCGGCCGGCTGCTCACGCCGTGGTCGGGCGGCCCGGCCAGCGGAAACCACGGCTGAAATGGTCAATCAACTCCCTACCGCCACCGAAGTGCCCCGGCAGCGCGGGCAAGCCGAGCCCGAACGCGACGGCCGGGACGCGGGCAGCACGATCGCCCTTGCCGCACTGCGAGCAGGCGCCCGCACCGGCGCTGTCCTGATCATCTCCGGTGTTGTTCTGGTCGGCTTGTGGGCCGGCCTGTTGTGGTTGCTCAACGTGAGCTCGTTCGTTGGAAAGCGCCCGTGGGATGTGTGGAAGTACCTGTTCAACGTGCCGGCCGCAGCCGCGAACAGGTCGTTGATGCTGCACGATCTGGCGACCACCCTGGGCGATGCGAGCATCGGGTTCGTCGCAGGGCTCGTCGCCGCCACGGCAGTGTCGGCGATCTTCACCCTGGTCCGGCCGATCGAATACGTCTTCATGCCACTCGCGATGCTGCTTCGGTCGGTCCCACTCGTGGCAATGGCACCGGTGATCGGCCTCGTCACCGGGCGCGGGGTCGCCGGTGCGGCCACGATCAGCGGCATCGTCGTGTTCTTCCCCGTCCTGGTCAACGTTTCGCTCGGCCTGCGGTCGGCGCCTGCTTCCTCCCTCGACCTGATTCGCGTGAACGGTGGCGGGAAGTGGACCGCATTGCGCAAGGTTGGCGTGCCGTCGGCACTACCGAGCCTGTTTGCCTCGATCAGGATCTCGGTACCTGGCGCTGTCATCGGCGCGATGCTCTACGAATGGCTGTTCAGCGCTAAAGGTCTCGGCGCGGAAATCTTCCGTGCCGCAGCCGACGTCAACTACGACGAAGTGTGGACGATCGTCGTGATGGTGACGGCCTCGTCCATCGTCATCTACAGCCTCGTATCCGTCATCGAATCGGCGGTGCTTGCCGCCTGGGGACCGAACGCCGGCAGGCGTTGACCTCACTTCATGATCTTGAGCCGTTCCGGCTCATCGCCCGGCCGTCGGCCCATCACAGAAGGACACCACGTTGTCTCAACAGGTCATCGACAAGAACGCCGTTGGCGTCGACGCCCGCCAGTATCACATCGGCGTTGCGCCCGGAGAGGTCAGCACTGTCGCGTTGCTGCCCGGGGATCCGTTCCGGGTTCCGCTGATCGCGCAATTCCTCACCGACGTCAACCAGGTTGCGCACAAGCGCGAACACATGACGATGACTGGTTGGTACAAGGGCAAGCAGATCACGGCGACCTCGACCGGCATGGGCTGCCCGTCAACCGCGATCGCCGTCGAAGAACTTGCTCGGGTCGGCGTCACGTCGTTCATCCGGGTCGGAAGTTCGGCCGCGCTGCAACCCGGTATCGAACCGGGTGATCTGCTGGTCAGCCATGGCTCATTGCGCAACGACGGAACCACCGCCGCGTACGCGCACCCCGGCTATCCCGCGGTGCCTGACCTCGCCATCGCCATCGAGCTGAGTCGGCTCGCAGAGCAGAGCGCCGCCGGCATGGACTATCGCGCCTACTCGGGGATCAATGCGACCGATGACGCGTTCTATGCGGAGACGCCGGCATGGATCAGCACGCTCAACGAACTCGGCATTCTGAACGTGGAGATGGAGAGCGCCGCCATCTTCATCGTGGCCCGGCTGCGCGGCCTGCGGGCAGGCATGATCTGCGCGTGTTCGAGCAATCTCGTTGACGGCGCGAGCGTTTATGACGGCAAGAACGCGAAGCTGAGCGGCGGGTGGGAACGCAGCATCGAGGTCGCGCTCGACGCTGCTGTCGCCTTGGACCTGTGAACGCAGGGCTGGGCCATGCTGGTCAACCTGCACTCACACCTCGAAGGATGCCTGCGCCCGTCGACCGCCGCTGAGCTTGCCGCCGAGAGCGCCGCGCCGGAGCCGCCGGGTGGTTGGGCTGCCGCACTTCAGCTGGCGCGGCCCGCCGATCTCACCGTGTTCTTGGCGAAAGTCGCGGCAGCCTACCCGTTCTTTGACGCGGTCGATCGCATCAGCCGGATCGCGTGCGAAGCCGTCGAGGACGCCGCTGCCGACGGCTGCGAGTACCTCGAACTGCGCTTCGGCCCCGCCACCCATGCGGGTGGCAGCGTGGGGATCGACGCGGTAATCTCCGCCGTTTGCAGCGGCGCTCGTGAGGGCGAACGGCGTACTGGGCTGCCTACCGGGCTGGTGGTGGCGGCGCTTCGCCATCACGACCCGGACCTCACGTTGGAGGTCGCGCGTGCGGCGGCGCGTGCTGCCGGCGAGGGAGTCGTGGGGTTCGACCTTGCCGGCGACGAATTGCTGTTTCCAGCTCTGGAACCCTATGTCGAGGCCTTCGCGATCGCCCGCTCGGCCGGCCTCGGTCTGACTTGTCATGCGGCTGAAGCTGCGCCGGCATCGGCCGCGCGGAGCGCGGTCGCGTTGCTCGGTGTGAATCGCATCGGTCACGGGGCGCGCGTGGCACAGGACGCGGAGGTACTCCGCTGGGCGGCCGGCGAGGGAATCGTCATGGAGGTCTGCCCGACCTCGAACTGGCTCACGGGAGCCACTCCCGATCTCAGCAGCCATCCCGCGCGCACCTTCCGCGAAGCCGGTGTGCCCGTCGTCCTCGGTGACGACGACCCGGTTACGGTCGGTTCAAGGCTCTCGGCTGAACGCGGTGTGCTGCGTGAGCGCCTCGGGTTCTCTGCCGCCGACCTTGTGCGCCTTGACGAGACAAGCGTGCGCGTGGCGATGATCGAGGAGTCGATCCGGGCCCGGTTAGCCGCTCGACTCGCATCGAGTGGTGGCCGCTAGCGAGCCGGACTTGGCCCGCTCAGTTGATATATCAGCGAGGTCGTGAAAGAGTTTCAGCTAAGCCAAGTTACTGTTTCAGTGGGAGAGCTGATGAGCGACATCGCCTACGTCACCGACGACACGTTCGATGCAGAGGTTGCCGAGGGGGTCGTGCTCGTCGACTTCACCGCCTCATGGTGCGGGCCGTGCAAGGCCCTGGCTCCGGTGCTGGACGACATCGCGGCCGACCCCGCCACGAACTTCCGCATCGTCAAGGTCGACATCGACGACTCGCCGGCGACGAAGGAGCGCTTCCAGATCCGCGGAGTGCCCACCCTCGTGCTCATGGAGGACGGCGACCCGCTGACCCGCATCGTGGGCGGCCGGCCGAAGGCCGAGCTGCTCGAGGCGATCTCCGCGCTCGTCTGAACCGTCGCGGCGATCAGCCGCGGATCGCGACGTCGAGGATGTTGTCCGGCGAGACCAGCGCGTTGAGCACGTGGTCGCGACACCGTTGCAGCCGGGCCCGCTCGGCGTCACCGGCGGCCACCCACTGCCCGGCGCGCCAGGCGTCGAGCATCGGCTGGTCGTCGCCGACGAGGTGGGCCGGCGCTGCACCATGCGCCGCGCACAGCCGCAGCAGTCGCTCGTGATGATGGAGCAGGCGGGTCAGTAGCGGCTGCAGTCGGCGGTTGGCGGCGCGCGCTGCGATTGCGAAATGCAGCCGCATGTACCCATGCAAATACGTGCCGGCCGCGGTCGCGTCGTCGCCGCCACCGCGGGCGGCGATCGTGGCCTGCCACTCGTCGACGAGCCGGGCATCGGCGCGCACCGACTCGGCGGCGCGGCTGGCCAGCACGATGTGGGTGTCGAAGGTCGAATGAATGCTGCGCAGAGTCACCGGCCGGATGACGTAGCCAGTCTGCGGCAGCACGTCTATGTAGTTCTCGGCTGCCAGCACGCTCAGCGCTTCGCGTGCCGGTGTCTTGCTCATGCCCAACGCGTTGGCCAGAGCGCCTTCGGTGAACGTCGCCCCAGGCGGCATCTCGAGTTCCACGATGCGGCGGCGAATCTCGCGATAAGCCCACTGCGACCGCGAACCG
>DASRSG010000064.1:0-15513 GCA_035656595.1 Jatrophihabitantaceae bacterium
CGGCTATTTCGACGACTACCACTGCGTCGTGATCGACAACGCCGGGCACTTTCCGCACCGCGAGGCACCGGCAGCGGTCCTCACCGAGGTCATCGCACACCTCGTGGCACATCCCTGAGCTGACCCGACCACAACCTGCACGGCGCGTGCAATTGGGACTCTGGAGGACTACCGTCCCCCGATCACCACCCGTACACCGCTAGGTGGTCGGCCTTGGGCTGGTGCCGATCACACCGGAGGTCCGCCGTGCCAGCAAGATTCTGCCGTCCCTCTCCCTCGTTGGTCGTGGCGAGCCTCGCCCTGGTCGTTGCGCTCGGCGGCACCGCGTTTGCGGCACCGATCCGCCAGCTCGTCGCCACCATCAGTGGCGCGAGGATCGAGCACCACTCCATAGCGGGCATCAAGCTCAAGAACGACACCGTCACCGGCACTCAGGTCAAGGAGGCCAGTCTGTCCACCGTGCCGCACGCGGCAAACGCCAAGACGGTCGGCGGCATCACCGTTCGCAAGATCTTCTACGCGCCGAAGACCAACTCGGCGAAGGCGACAAAGATCCTGAACCTCGGCGGCCTCGTTTTGACGGCCAGCTGCGACAACGGCGACCTCGAGGTCGTGATGACCAGCATGGTCGACCATGCGCACCTGGCCTCGGAGATGTGGAACTCCGCCGGCAGCGGCAGTGCCGACGGGTTGCACCATTCCGACTTCGGCCCGAACAGCGCGTCCCGCCTCGAGAGCCTCGGCGACGGGAACGCGTATGGCGAGACGTCATTCACCTACACCCGGCCGAACGGAACGATCGTGAACGGCCAGGTGTCCTTCGACAGCAGCGACCTCAACCCGATCCACCCAGGGGACGGCGACATCTTCGATCACGCGGCCAGCTGCCTCGTCAGCGGATTCGCAATGTCCACCGCGTCCAGGTAGGCCGTCCAGGCGACCCACCCGGGCCGGCTGCGCTCAGAGCACAGGGACGTTGCGCCCGTCTGCGCATCGAAGTCGAACCAGGTGTATCTGCCGGGAGTGTCCAGGCCGAGCGCGACAAGTGACTTCTGATAGCTGCATTTGGCGACAAAGAGCACGATGTCGACGGCCTCCTCCGCCGTGAGGTGCGTCGCTACCTCATCGGCGAGCGAAGCCGAGCAGATGAGCATCGGCGAGCGAAGCACGACCCTATGCCGCTTGCTCAAATCGCTCGTCTCGTACGACTGCACCTTCGCGAGCACCGTCGCGTCGGCGCCAGCAGCACGTGCCGGCTCGAGACGTACCTGGCGGCACACCCGGCAGTCGTGCACGTTCGCGCACCGGATGCGGATTAAGTTCCATGGTCACGGGGTCCAGCAAGCATCCCCGGATGACGGCGCCCTGGATTTCCATGAGAGCGTTCGAGGGTCATCAGCCGAGAGCTGACCACCGAGGAGAGTGCGCACCCGCGCGCGGCAGAGCTCGAGAAGCCCGTCCGGGCAGGCCGCGTTACGCCCTGTCAAGGGCGTGGTCGAGCGCGCTTGCTGCGCGATCGGCGTGCACGCCGGTGGTACTAACCGGTGCGGTAGTCCGGGCACGCACGCCTGCGAGATTCGCCGCCCGCCCGCTGAACCGCGCCCGGACCTGCAGGTAATCACGCGTAGGCATCGACCGGCGGGCAGGCGCAGACCAGGTTGCGGTCGCCGAACGCACCGTCGATGCGCCGCACCGGCGGCCAGTACTTCGAGCGAGGGTCGACTCCGGATGGGTAACCGGCGAGCTCGCGCGAGTATGGATGGTCCCAGGCGCCGACGAGGCACTGCGCCGTGTGCGGGGCGTTCGCGAGCGGGTTGTCCCCCGCTGGCCACTCCCCGGCCGCGACCTGATCGATCTCACCCTTGATCGCGATCATCGCCTCGACGAACCGGTCGAGTTCGCGAAGGTCTTCGGATTCGGTGGGCTCCACCATGAGCGTCCCCGCTACCGGGAACGACATCGTCGGGGCGTGGAAGCCGTAGTCGATCAGCCGCTTGGCCACGTCGTCGACGGTCACACCTGTCTCGCGGGTGATCGCCCGCAAGTCGAGGATGCACTCGTGCGCGACGAGATCATTGGCACCTGTGTACAGAACCGGAAAGTGCGAACGCAGCCGCCGGGCCAAGTAGTTGGCCGACAGGATCGCGGCACCGGTCGCGGCAGTGAGCCCGTCGCCGCCCATCAGCCGGATGTATGCCCAGGTGATCGGCAGGATTGACGCCGATCCCCACGGCGCGCCTGCGATCGCGCCGCTACCGGTTTCCGGACCCGCTGCCTGCTGCAGCGGGTGGTTGGGCAGGTATGGCGCGAGGTGCGCGCGGACCCCGATCGGGCCCACGCCCGGTCCGCCACCGCCGTGCGGAATGCAGAACGTCTTGTGCAAGTTCAGGTGTGACACATCCGCGCCGAACTTGCCCGGACGGGCCAGCCCGACCATCGCGTTGAGGTTCGCGCCGTCGATGTAGACCTGCCCACCCGCGTCGTGCACAAGCGCGCATACCTCACCGATGTGATCTTCGAACACACCGTGCGTCGACGGATAGGTGACCATCACCGCGGCAAGCGAGGGTGCATGTTCGGCGATCTTCGCCTTCAGGTCGTCAAGGTCGATCTCACCCTGTTCGCCACCGGTCTTCACCACGACAACGCGCATACCCGCCATCACCGCGCTGGCCGCGTTCGTGCCGTGCGCCGACGCGGGGATCAGGCAGACGTCGCGTGCCTCGTCGTCCTGCGAGCGATGGAAGTTGCGAATCGCCAGTAACCCGGCGAACTCGCCCTGCGAGCCGGCGTTGGGCTGCAAGGAGATCGCGTCGTAACCGGTGATCTCGGCCAACCACCGTTCGAGATCATCGAACAGAGCGCGGTACCCGCCGATCTGATCGGACGGAGCGAACGGATGCACCTGCGCGAAGCCGGGATTGGTCACCGGCTCCATCTCGGTCGTCGCGTTGAGCTTCATCGTGCACGAGCCGAGCGGGATCATGCCGCGGTCCAACGCGTAGTCGCGATCGGCCAGCCGGCGCAGGTATCGCAGCATCGCCGTCTCGGAATGGTGTGCGTTGAAGACGGGATGGGTCAGGAACTCAGTCGAGCGCAGGGCCGGCAGCGTGGCGTCCTCGTCGTGGGTCTCGACGTCAGTGGTGACGCCGAAGGCCGACCAGACCGCGTTCAGATGTGCCCGCGTCGTTGCCTCGTCGCAGGAGATGGACACGGTGTCGTCGTCGACCAGGTGCAGGTTGATCCCACCCAGCCGGGCGGCCGCGACGACGTCACGAGCCAGCCCCGGCACCGACACGGTGATCGTGTCGAAGAAGTGATCGGCCGATACGTCCACCCCGCCAGACCGCAGGCCGGCCGCGAGGACGGAGGCGAACCGGTGCACGCGCCGAGCGATCGCGGCCAGCCCATCCGGTCCGTGGTAGACCGCGTACATGCTCGCGATCACCGCGAGCAGCACCTGTGCGGTGCAGATGTTCGAGGTCGCCTTCTCGCGGCGGATGTGCTGCTCGCGGGTCTGCAGCGCGAGCCGGTAGGCAGGTGCACCATCGGCATCGACAGACACGCCGACCAGCCGGCCGGGCAGTTGCCGCTCGAGTCCCGAACGCGTCGCGAGGTAGCCGGCGTGCGGGCCGCCGAAGCCGAGCGGGACGCCGAAGCGCTGGGTGGTGCCCACCGCGATGTCCGCGCCGTACTCGCCAGGTGTCTTGAGCAACGTCAGCGCCAGCAGGTCGGCAGCGACGACAACGATCGCCTCACGCTCATGTGCGGCGTCGACGAGGGCCGACAGTTCGCGCACCGCTCCCGACGCGCCCGGATACTGCACGAGCACGCCGAACAGGTCACCTTCGGGCAACGGTTGCGACAGGTCATGGACGACGACATGCAAGCCGAGCGGGACGGCCCGGGTGCGCACGACGTCGAGGGTCTGCGGGAAAACGTCGGCGTCGACCACGAAGGTGTCACCGTGCTTGGCCGCGCGGTGCGCGAGTGCCATTGCCTCGGCCGCCGCGGTCGACTCGTCCAGCATCGAGGCGCCGGCGACGGGTAGGCCGGTCAGATCCTCGACCATGGTCTGGAAGTTCAAGAGCGCTTCGAGCCTGCCCTGACTGATCTCGGGCTGGTAGGGCGTGTACGCCGTGTACCAAGCTGGATTTTCCAGCACGTTGCGACGGATCACCGGCGGCGTGATCGTGTCGTAGTAGCCCAGCCCGATCATGGACGTGAGCACGTCGTTGCGCGCAGCCAGCGCCCGCAGCTCAGCGGCTGCCTCGGCCTCGGAGGCCGCCGGCGGTAGGGCGAGTGCAAGTTTCTCGCGGATGCTGGCCGGAACCGCATCGGCAAGCAGGTCGTCGAGCCAGGCATAGCCGATCGCTTCGAGCATGCGCTGCTGATCGTCGCCGGACAGCCCGATGTGCCGTGCAGCGAACCTGTCGGCAGTCTCGAGATCAGCTAGAGAGTCGGACATTTGCTGCCACTCCACGTCGTCGGGCGAAGACCGGACGCCAGGTCGGCGCACGGCTTCCCCGTCTGTCGGATGTCTCCTCCAGAGTGGCCTGGTCCGTGCGGTCCGGGTGCCTGAGAGGTTCCGGGGAGGTTGCCCCTTCGGCGCTGGCCGGCAACCGCGCCGGTCAGCTCTCCCGCACGGGATCAGCAGCCGATTCGACGGTACCAGCCGGATCCGAACCGGGCTCGTCGTCGCCGGCTGGGGTGCCGGCCACAACCGGGCTGACCTGCGCGCCGGCGCCGGTCAGTGGCAGCCGGATCGCGAAGGTGGTGCCGACGCCGAGCTCGGAAGTGACCTCGACCGTTCCGGCATGCTGGCTGACGATCTCGGACACGATAGCCAGGCCCAAGCCGGTGCCTTGGATGACTGCCTTGCGAGCGTTGCTGGCACGGAAGAACCGGTCGAACAGGTGCGGCAGCTCGGCAGCCGGAATGCCGATGCCGGTGTCCCGTACCCGGATCACCGCCTGCGCGACACCGTCGGCGCCGGTCTCGCGCGCCGCCGACACGCTCACCCGGCCGCCGCGCGGGGTGAACTTCACCGCGTTGGCGACCAGGTTGGTGACGGCCTGGCCCAGCTGGCGCGAATCGCCGTCGATCACCAGGATGCCGCGCGCCGGCAACTCGAGGTCGAAGCCGAGGTGCGCGTTGTCGGCCAGTGGCTCGATCGTGTCGTCGACCTCGTTCAGCACGTCCACGAGGTCAACGCGGCCGAGCTCGACCAGCCGGCGTCCTGCCTCGATCTGCGACTGGGTGAGCAGGTCCTCGATCAGGGCCCGCAGCCGGTGCGCGTTGCGCTCGATCACGCGCAGCATCTCGGCGACATCGGAGGGCACCTCTGCGCCTTCCATCTCCAGCAACACGTCGAGATAGCCGATGATCGAGGTCAGTGGGGTGCGCAACTCGTGCGACACCGTCGACACCAGTGCCGTCTTCGCTTCGTCGGCTTCACGCAACTGACGCATCGCTTCGCGCTGCTGCAGCAGAACATGGTTCTGGACGAGGTTCTGCGCCAACTCCGCGGCGACGTGCTGGAGCAGGCCGAGTTCGGCTGAGGACCACACCCGCTGTTCGTAGGTCGTGTTCAACCACAGCAGTCCGATCGCCTTCGCTCCCTCGCCGACTGCCGCCACGGCCGAGGACCGCGCTCCGCGCGAGTGCGGGGCGCGCGTGACGAAGGCGTCGGTGTCTTCGGGCAGTGAACGGTGATCACTGATGCCAACTACCGACCCGGAGTGCCACAGCCGGTTGGCCAGCCACCGCAGCTCGTCGACTTCTTCAGCGGACGGCGCGATCTCAGCGATTCGCTTGCCACGCCGCCATTGTTCGGAGATAAGCGCAACCCGTTGCTCGTCGAAGGTTTGCAACCACACCCGATCGACGTCGAAGGCGCGACCAAGGCCAGCGACGAGCGTGCGGGCCATCGCCCGGGCGTCCTGACCGATGCGGATCGCCGACGTCACGCCGCGTACCTCACGCCGCAGTTCTGCATCGGCGCGCTGGGTGGCCAGCGTGCGCCGCCGTTCGATGGCCAGGCTGTTGACCGCCGCAGCCAGATCGCGCACCTCGGCCGGTCCGACGAACTCGTCGGCGCGCGCGCTGAGGTCGCCCGTCTCGAGCTGGCGCAGGCTCGCCCACACCGCGTGCAACGGACGGGCCACGCCGCGCGCAGTGCGCAACGTGAACAGGATTGCCGCGACCAACAGGACGAAGACGGCCGCGACGAATGGCAGCACGAAGTTGCGCTCGTCGGCGCTCTGTGCGCTGTAGTGGTCGCGGATGTCGTCGATCGCCTTGGCCACATCGTCATTCGCGGCGCGGAACGCATCGAAGCGGGCGCGCGCCATCGGGTGCACGATCGTGCGACGTGCGGCGGCGAGGCTGCGCACCGACGGGGTGGCCACATGATCGATCCATGACTGTGCACGGCGACGTTCTGCCGCGATCTTCGCGTCGACGCTGCGATCGCCGATGCTGGTCAGCGTCGTGGCGACCGCGTTGATCGAGGGCACGATCTTGCGCACGCCATCTTGATAGGGCTGCAGGTAACCTCGGCGTCCGGTCAGGGCGTATCCGCGCAGGCCGGTCTCGGCATCGAGCATGTAGACCAGCGCGGCACTGTTCGAGTCAGCCGCCGGCGCGTAGCCGGTGGCGAGCTTGGTGACAGTCCTGGCCGAGAGTAGCAACGCGACGCTGGAGACCGCGCTGACCACGATCAGCACGCCGAGGATGCCAGCGGTCAATACGCCGATTCGGCGCGTGAGCGTGTCGCGCTGGCTGCCGGCGGAATCGGGACGCGGGTCGGGGTCGGGCGCGAGTGGCCCGCGCGCGTCGGATTGCTCAGGCAGTGGCGCTGCGCTGCTGGCGCCTTCGTGCCAGCTCGTCATCGCCGATTTCGGGTGTCTCTTCGAGTTCGCCACCGTCAGCCCGCTCGCCGGGCAGGTGCGCGAGTGACCCGACGAGCTCGCGCCACGCACCGCTCACTGCGATACCGAAAACACCCTGTCCGCCCCGAAGCAGGTCGACGACCTCCTCCGAGGAGTGGCACTCGTACACGGTGACCCCGTCGGACAGCAGCGTGATGCCGGCGAGGTCGTCGACGCCGCGCTCACGCAGGTGGTCGACCGCGGTGCGGATGTTCTGCAGGGACACCCCGGTGTCGAGCAGCCGCTTGACGACCTTGAGGACGAGGATGTCCTTGAACGAATAGAGCCGCTGGCTGCCGGAGCCTGACGCTGAGCGGATCGACGGCGCGACCAGGCCGGTGCGCGCCCAGTAGTCGAGCTGGCGGTAGGTGATGCCCGCGGCCGAGCAGGCCGTCGGGCCACGGTAGCCGATGAGCGCGCCATCAGCCGGCGGTGCGGCCGGATCGTCGAAAAGGGTTCCTTGCGTGGGCCCAGGCGTTGGGCCGAGCGTCGGCCCAACCCGCATGGGGCGCGGAGTCTCGTCCACTGCCCACCTCCGTCCAGCCGCGGCACACCTCGTGGTCGTCCCGCGCTGCTCAGAACAAGTAAACCAGAGCAAATTTCACCGGAGTGATTCGCGGACACCCGACCGTAGGTCCCACGCCGGGTCGGGGTCAACGCGACGCGCCGAGTTACTTAACCCTCAACTACAGATCGAGAGTCATCCGTCAGCGGCAAAGTCGTCCGGGCTGATGTTGTCGAGGAACTCGCGGAACTTCTCGACCTCATCCTCCTGCTCGTCGGGAATCTCGATCCCGGCGGCGTCCAGGACGGCATCGCTGCCCAGGATCTCGACCTCGCAACGCAGCGCGAGCGCGATCGCGTCGGACGGACGGGCGCTGACCGAGACCCCGCCGGAGAAACGAAGCTCGGCGTAATAGATGTCGTCGCGCATCTCGGTGATGTGCACCGCCTCCAGGCGCTGGCCGAGGGCGGTGATGACGTCGCGGAGCAGGTCATGGGTGAGCGGACGGGTGGCCTGCACCCCCTGCTGCTGGAACGCAATGGCCGAGGCCTCGGCGGCGCCGATCCAGATCGGCAGGTACCGCACCCCGTCCTCCTCGCGGAGCAGCACGACCGGGGTGTTGGCCGGGAGCTCCACGCGAACCCCGACGACTCGCATCGGATGCACGGCTACCTCCCGCCTATCTACAACTCTTGGCTTCGACGCTACACGCCCAAGGGGTACGCGGAGGGTCCGCGCAGGCCGGGTGCCGCGGGCGTCACGAGCCGCCGATGACCTCGCGCAGCCCGATCTGGACGAGCGCCGCGTGCAGGCGAACCGACAGCGCCGCCAGCTCGCGGACGGTCTCTTCGGCACGCACCTTGGCCTCGCTACCTCGCTGGCGCGACATCGGGCCGACGACCTGGCTGAACAGCCCCACCTCGCGCTCGGCAGCGGTACGGAAGGCGCGCAGGTGGCGGCCCTCGAGACCGAACCGGGCAAGATCTGCCACGATCTTGCCGACCGCGAGCGCATCGTCGTCGTACTGGCCGCCCGGCTTCTTGGTGATCAGGCCGAACTGTTCGAGTTCGCCGAGCTGGTCGATCCGCAAGCCGGCTGCGTTGAGCAGTTCCTCACGCGAGAGCCGCATCGCGGCCTGCGCGGGGCGGAAGTGCTCAGCGGTGGGCGCGTTGTCCTCGATCGCCGCGATGGACATGTGCGGCACACGAGGCGTCGAGGTCGCCGTGCTCGGTGCACCCGGCGGGACGAGGCCACGATCGATCGCCTCGAGCTGCTCCTTGATCACCTTCAACGGCAGGTAATGATCTTTCTGCTGCGCGAGCACGTAGCGCAGCCGCGACACGTCAGCCGGGGAGAACTTGCGATACCCCGACGGCGTGCGCTGAGGCTGCACCAACCCCTCGCCCTCGAGGAAGCGGATCTTGCTAATCGTGAGGTCAGGGAATTCCGGCTTGAGATGAGCGAGCACATCGCCGATCGTCAGCGTGGCCGCCGACGGATTGCCGCGGGCCGCGGCGGTCATGCAGATGCTCCGGAGGCTCCGGCGCGAACTGCCGCGGTCAGGTACACCAGACGGAACTTGCCGATCTGCACCTCGTCCCCTCCCGAGAGTGGTGCGGCGTCAATCGGCTCCCGATTGACGTACGTGCCGTTCAGTGAACCGACGTCGTGCACGGTGTAGCCATTGCCTTCGCGGCGGAATTCAGCATGTCTCCGGGACACCGTCACATCGTCTAGGAAGATGTCGCTGTCCGGGTGGCGACCCGCCGTGGTCACGTCCTGATCAAGCAGGAATCGGCTGCCGGCGTTCGGTCCGCGCTTGACGACCAGCAGTGCCGAGCCCGGCGTCAGCGCATCGACCGCGCCCTGGTGGGCTTCGGTCGAGAACGACTCCGAGTCGGTCTCCGAGATCGAACTCGGTGTCGAGATCGTGCGGGTGACGTCCGTAGCCGGCGCACCACCGGGCAGCTCCGCGCCACAGTTCGCGCAGAACCGGCTACCCGGCGGATTTTCAGTGCCACAAGCGGTGCAGAACACTCGCGTCGCCCTTCAGTTGCGTTGGGTGGTGCGTCGTACGGTGCGTCGATGAGACCGCGACAGGCAGCTCGAGCGCCCCGGTTGTGATCGGTCGCGGTCGGTGCGCTTACCGTAGGCCCGGCCCGTCCGGAGGGTCAATCGAGAGTAGAGAGTGAGTCTCTCGAGTTTGTGGACGGCGTTGTGGACACCGTGTGGACGGGCGTGTGGACAGGTGTGGACGCACGCCGTTATCCATCGGCAAAGTCAACCGGCAAGCGTGCTGTATGCGCCCGCGTCAAGCAGCTCGTCGAGGCCGCCCTCGACGTCGATCTCGATGACCCAGCCTTCGCCATACGGGTCCGAGTTGATCAACTCGGGCTGGTTGTCGAGTGCCTCGTTGCGCGCCGTGACAGTGCCGGTGACCGGCGCGTACAGGTCGGACACGCTCTTCGTCGACTCGACCTCGCCACAGGCGCTGCCCGCGCTCACCTTCGCGCCCACCTCGGGCAGCGACACGTAGACAACATCACCGAGCGCCTCTTGGGCGTAGTCGGTGATGCCCACGCGTACCGTCTGCGACCCGTCGCTCGCACGGACCCATTCGTGTTCTGCGGTGTACTTCAGGTCGGAGGGAACCTCGGACATGTCGTGCCTCTCTCACTCGACTCTCACGCGACCTTAGTGCGGGCGATTGAAGACACTACCGATCGTTCAGTGACCGGACGGCACTGCGTACTTCGGGGCCGGCAGGGTACGGGTGACCGTGATGGTGACCGTGTTGCGTTCGCTGACGGTCAGTTCGCCGCCGACATTGCGAATCGCTGCCGCCACGCCACCGGGGATGTTCAGCGCGGTGTCCAGCGTCTTCGAGTCGCCGATGGCCAGCACGCGGAACGGCGCGGCGATGGTCGTGCCGTCGACGGCGATACTGGCGGCACTGGTCTCGGTGAATGCGGTCGTCGTCGACACCCGCACACCCGCGAACTCGATTGCCTCGGCGCCGGCGCCGCGCAGTTCCTCGACCACATCGAGCAGATCCTCCGCCCCGAGCTTGCGCTGCGGATCGCTGATCTCGACGGCCACGCCGGGGCCGGTTGCCGGCAGGGTGCCGAGCAGTACCCCGAGCGCCTTCGCGTCCTGCTCGGCCTGCGCGCGTGCGGCCGCTGAGCGGTTGCCGCTGCCACGCAGCTGCCGCAACGTCTGCTCGAGTTCGGTGATCTGCTGACGCAATCGGTCCGCACGCGCGTTCTGGTTGTCGAGGATGCCGACCAGGTCGTCGTCGCGCAGGTTGGCGAGGTTGTCGGTGCTGGAGTTCTGCCGAACCTGCACGACGATGGCGAACCCGAGCAGTGCGGTGAGCAGCGCGATGACGACGCCTGCGGAGATCCGCATGGACCGGCGATGCGCCTTGCGCCCTGATATTTCGGCCTGCACTTCGCTCGGCGCTGTGTCAGGCCCTGTGTCGGGCCCTGTGTCGGGCCCTGTGTCAGGCACGGAACAGCCGGCGTCGGATGGCGGCAGCGTTGCCGAAGATGCGGATGCCGAGGACGACCACGACTGCCGTGGACAGCTGGCTGCCGACACCGAGCTTGTCGCCGAGGTAGACGATGAGCGCGGCGACGAGGACGTTTGACACGAACGACACCACGAATACTTTTGCGTCGAAGACCCCGTCGAGACGAGCGCGGACGCCGCCGAAGACGGCGTCGAGGGCGGCGACGACCGCGATCGGAAGATACGGCTCGAGCCAGGTCGGGACGGTCGGTCGCAGGATGAGTCCGGCGACGATCCCGATGATGAGTGCGAGTGCGCCGACCATCTAGTGACCCTTCGTCGCGGTGGCGTATTGCGGGACGGTGACCGCGCCGGCCGGCAATTCGAGCTTGCTCTGCGTGCCGAACGAGAAGCCGATCCCCCGCGCGCTCGCCAAAGTCTGGTAGCGGCTGGCGACATCGCTGGACGCGAAGGCGACGTCAAGATGGTCGGCCTGGCCGATCGCATCGATGACATAGGGCGAGGCGATCGGCGAGAAGTCGACCAGCACCGCGTCACCGGCGAACCGGATCGCCGATGTCGGGGTGAGCCGGATGCCGTTCACCGCGACCGCCTCGGCACCATCGGCCCACAGCTCGTTGACGACGCTGCGCACATCACGGTCGATGAGGATATGTCCGCCATTGCTCGGCGTCCGTTCGCCGTGCCCAGGCACGTTCGTCGGTTCAGCGGTCGGCGCCGGTTCGGACAGCCGGACTTCGAGTCCCGGCCCGGTCGCCGCGACCTCGCCGGCAATGAGTTGGCTGCGATTGAGGTCGCGCACGAGGGTCGACGAGTCGGGTAGCGCAGCGCTTTGCAGGCGCGAGAGTTCGTTGTTGAGCTTGGCCTCCTGATCGGCCAAGCCCTGCGTCGTGCCCTCCGCCGTGCGCACCCGTTGCACGAGGCTGTCATGCACCTTCGCGGCCTCGGGCGCGCCGCGGTGGGTGTGCACCCACGCCGCAGCGAGGATGAACCCGATGATCACGCAGCCGAGCGCGACCATCGGTTGCTCGTACCATGCGCGGCCGGCCACCCCCCCGGAACTCGCCTTGCGCTGTGCAGCCTCTTCATAGCCGCGATCGCGCGGATCCAGGACCAGATCGACGAGTTGCTGCGTGCTGTACGGCCGCCGGGTCGGGGGGTCGGCCATCAGCGCGCTGCCGGCCTATGTCGCACCAGCTGGATCACCTGACGCAGGTACACCGCCCCGGCCCAGAGGTACAGGCCGGTCCCCCAGATGGTGAACGCCCAGGCGATCGGACGGGCGATGTCGGACAGGGTGCCCGAATGCGCACCGAGCAGTAGCAGCGGGAAGGCGTAGAGCAGGCAGAACGTCGCCGCCTTGCCCAGGTAGTGGACCTCGGGTGGCGCGTACCCGCGCCGGCGCAGCGGGATCAGCGCGATCCCGAGGATCAGGTCGCGGCCGATGATCACCAGGGCGAGCCAGAGCGCGATGATGTGGCGAAGCACCAGCCCGAACAGGGTGGCCAGGATGTAGAGCCTGTCGGCGGCCGGATCGAGCAGGGCACCGAAGTCGCTGCGCTGGTTCAGCCGGCGCGCGAGCACACCATCGGCCCAGTCGGTCACCCCTGACAGGGCCAGGACGCCGAGCGCCCAGCCATCGGCGTGCGGGCCGAGCAACAGCCACAGGAACAGCGGGACGCCGAGCAGGCGCAGCACGCTGAGCGCGTTGGGAACCGTCAGGATGCGATCGGCGGCCGACGGTGTCTCGGTGCCGGAGGCGGCCGTCACGCGCGCCTCCCGCTGGCCGATGGTCGGGTGAGATCGGGGTTGGTCGGGACGGCGGGATTCGAACCCACGACCCCTTGACCCCCAGTCAAGTGCGCTACCAAGCTGCGCCACGTCCCGGTCGTGCGATGCCGCGTTACCTTATCGCAGCGCCGCCGCGCCGCTTTGTGGTCATCCGCGCGGCGCGCCACGCTTCTCGCGTACCCGCACCGAGATCTCGATCGGCGTTCCGGTGAAGTCGAAGTCTTCGCGCAGCCGCCGCTCGATGAAGCGCCGATAACCGGCTTCCAGGAAGCCGGTGGTGAACAGGACGAAGCGGGGTGGCCGGATGTCGGCCTGGGTGGCGAACAGCACCCTTGGCGCCTTGCCGCCACGCGGCGGCGGCGGAGTTTGTGCGACGACCTCGCCCAGCCACGAGTTGAGACGTCCGGTCGGGATGCGCCGATCCCACGAGGCGAGGCTGACGCGCAGCTGACCGGCGAGTTTCTCGACCGCTCGACCGGTGCGCGCCGAGACGTTGACCCGTGGCGCCCAGGCCACCCGGGCGAGGTCGCGGCTGATCTCGCGTTCGAGTTGGTAGCGGCGATCCTCATCGACGAGGTCCCATTTGTTGAAGGCGAGGACGAGCGCCCGGCCGGCCTCGACAACTTCACCGATGACCCGCTGGTCTTGCTCGGACAGCGTGTCGGAGGCGTCCAGCAGCACGACGGCGACCTCGGCCGCCTCGATCGCGGCCGCGGTGCGCAAGCTGGCGTAGTACTCCATGCCGCTCGCCTGGTTGACCCGGCGCCGCAATCCAGCTGTGTCGACAAATCGCCAAATCTCTTTGTCGAGTTCGAGCAAGCTGTCGACCGGATCGATCGTGGTGCCGGCGACGGAATCGACCACCGAGCGCTCCTCGCCGGTCAGCCGGTTCAGCAGGCTCGATTTGCCGACATTAGGTCGGCCGATCAGGGCCACCCGGCGCGGCCCACCCTCGGCATCGTCGTCGTCGCGCGGTGCGTCGGGAAGCCCGCCAAGCACCGCGTCGAGCAGTTCGCCACTGCCGCGCCCGTGCAGGCCGCTGACCGGATAGGGCTCGCCCAGGCCCAATGACCAGAGCTCGGCGGCATCGGACTCGCCGCGCTCGTCGTCGATCTTGGTCACCGCCAGGACGACCGGGCGCTTGCCCCGCCGCAGCGTCCGGGCCACGACCATGTCGGTCTCGGTGGCCCCGGTGCGGCCGTCGATCACGAACACGACCAGATCGGCGGTCGCCACGGCCCGCTCGGCCTGCGCCGACACCATCGCCTGCAGCCCGCGTGCGTCAGGCTCCCAACCACCGGTGTCGACGAGGGTGAACCGGCGGCCACTCCAAACCGCGTCGTAGGCGATCCGGTCGCGGGTCACGCCGGGGACGTCCTGCACCACGGCCTCCCGGCGGCCGAGGATGCGATTGACCAGCGTCGACTTGCCCACGTTAGGTCGGCCGACGACGGCCACCACCGGAACCGTCGGGAGCGGGTGGTCAGTCAATCCGTCCAAGTCGGCGGCGAGCTCGCCCAGCGTGTCGTCAGCCATGCGTCGGTGCCGAGCCGTTCATCGCTATGTCGACAAGTCGACTTATCACTTCATCGACATCCAGGTCGGTCGTGTCCAGTTCGACCGCGTCGGCCGCCTTGGCCAGCGGGCTGGCCGCGCGGGTGCTGTCGAGCCGATCGCGCCGATCGATGTCGGCGGCCACGGTGGCCAGGTCGCCGCCGTCGATCTCGCCGGCCCGGCGCCGCGCGCGCGTCTCGGCGCTCGCCGTGAGGTAGACCTTGGGGCGGGCGGTCGGCCAGACCACCGAGCCGATGTCGCGTCCTTCCACGACGATCGCGCCACCCTCGATCAGCTCGCGCTGCGCGGCGACCAGCAGGGCGCGCACGGCCGGGTAGGCCGACACGGCGCTCACAGCGGCGGTGACCTTGGGCGATCGGATCTCGGCGTCGACGGCAGCTCCGTCGAGGCACACGCTCGGTCTCTCAGGATCTGTCGAGACCTCGATGCGTGCCTGTTCGACGGTCTCGACGACCCGCGTGCCGTCATCGGGACCCACCTCCGCGCGCAACACGGCCAGCGTCGCGGCGCGGTACATGGCACCGGTATCGAGGTAGCGCGCGCCCAGCCGGGCGGCGAGCCCGCGCGCGACGGTCGACTTGCCGGTCCCGGACGGTCCGTCGAGGGCAACGACGCCGTCGTAGCCGCCGTCGGGAGAAGTCGGGGAATCCTGCACGCTCACAGGACTCGAGGATACGGGCTCGGCGGACTGCGCCCGGCCACCGCGTCTCGACGTGGCCGTGAGTCTCGTACGTAACGGCCTCGTAGCGACCGGACCGGCGCTACTGCGGGAGGTCACGACGCAGCGCCGCTGCACCCCGCAGATACGGGTGCGCGAGAGCGCTGCGCGGTCGGTCCGTCTCGACATGGGCCAGCAGGCGGAGTACCCGCGGCATCGCACCCGGGACGGCGATCTCGGTCGCACAGAGCAGCGGCACGTCGGTCATCCCCATCAGCCGTGCGGCGTACGCGGGGAACTCTGCGGTGAGATCCGGGGTCGCGGTGAACACCACGCTGATCAGGTCGTCGTTGGTGAGCTCGTTGCGGTCCAACATCGCGCGCACCAGCTCCGAGGCTGCTGCCAGGATCTGGTCGCGATCGTTGTCGTCGACCTGGATCGCGCCGCGCACGGCCCGTACTGCCACATCTGCTCCTCGAAATCGGTCAACTACCTGCGATTCAGTGACCCTAGCCACCACC
>DASRSG010000065.1:0-8556 GCA_035656595.1 Jatrophihabitantaceae bacterium
TGCTGACTGCCTGCGCGACGAGGCTTCCGATCAACACGAGCGTGGGTGACCAACGATCGGCCATGGTCGACAACAATGGGGCTGCGACGATGCCGGGGACGAGTTGCGCGACGGCGATGACACCGGCCATCGTGGGGCCACCATGTGCGTACGCGTACACCAGCATGCCGATCCACACCGCGTATTCGGCAAGCACGAAGAGCAGCCACGCAAGGAGCACCCGCACGAGCATCCCGCTTCGACATAGCCCGCGGAACACCGCCAGTGACTGCCGCATGGTTCCCCCGTTCGGCGCGCGGGAGCGCGACACACAGTGGTGCTCGATCATGCACCATCACTTGTTGACCTTCGCCCACTCGCACCCGAATTGAGGACGCGGGTTCCTCGGGTGGCAGCGGCGTGGCCACCTCACCGGTCGATCTGTCCTACGTTCCGACATCCGGGCGCGCCGACATCGCCCACTGGCCGGATGTCCGATGCTGTCCAGGCAGCCGGACGTGGTAGCCACCGCTGTGGCTACCACGCACGAGATCACGCCGCGTCGTTGGATCCACAACCCAGCAATCACGGGGATTCGATGGTGGCCAGGGGCGGGATCGAACCGCCGACCTACCGCTTTTCAGGCGGTCGCTCGTACCAGCTGAGCTACCTGGCCGTTCAGCAAGCCGAGGGTTCCGGATTGCGTGAACTCGAGGCGCAGAGCCTCGATCGGACAGCTTACTAGGTGCCGCCGAGCGGCCTTACGACTTCTGCGTCAAGGTCTCGACGTCGAATTCTCCGGTGGCCATGCATGGTCCGTTGGGGACACACGAGACCAGGCCTACCCGGTCCCTTCTGCTGCCCAAGCCGCGCCGGCGAAAGATCAATTGGCAATCGATTGGTCCCTGTTGCTCAGCCTGCTGACAGCCTTGCCGCGTCGTAACGCGCCCAGACCAGGTCGACGAGCGCCGGATGCACACCGATCGGGTCGGCGAGCGTGCCGCGCCCGTCCATGGCCGCACGAAGCGACGTCAGGAAGTCGCCGGGCGCCAGCAGGTACGCCGACACCGCGACCGGCAGGGTCAGGGCGGACAACTCCGCAGCAACATCGCCGGCGAGAGAGAGCACCGACACCGGCCGGCCGAGCCGCTCGCCGAGCAAGGCCGCTGCCCGCTCGACGTCTTGCTGCGCTTGCGGGCGTGATGAGGTCACCGCGGCGAGTGCGACCGATGCGGCGCCGTTCGCACCCGCCGGCGCGAGCCGGTCGGTCAGCGCAGTGACGACGGCGGGATCCGGGCCAAGATGGGCCGCGACCCGCACCCCCGAACGTCCGCGCACGATCTGCGGGATGTCGGTCTGCACGTGATAGCCGCCCGACAGCAGCAGCGGGACGACTACGACCTCCACCGACGTGAGCCTGTCGAGCGCCTCAGCCAGCGACGGTGATGCGACGTCAAGGAAGCACAACTCGACCGGCACGGACGGGCGGTGGGCAGCGATCGTATCGACGAGCGCACGCGTGGTCGCGGTCCCCTCCTCGGACTTCGTGCCGTGGGCGGCGAGGAGCAGCGTCGCGGTCACGTGCTTATCGGACGCCGAAGAGCACGAGGCTGGCAAGTCCGGCGATCAGGCAGTACACCCCGAACGGCCGCAGCGACCGGTTGGCGAAGTACCGGGTCAGGAAGCGCACCGACAGGTATGCGCCAACGCCGGAGAGCACCGAACCCAGCAGCACCTGGCCGCGGATGCCGTCGCCGAGCGGTCCGGCGAGGTCACCGAGTTTCAGCGCGCCCGCCGCGAGGATCACCGGCGTGGCCAGCAGGAACGAGAACCGGGCCGCGTCCTCGCGCGACAGCCCGCGGGCCAAGCCGGACACCATCGCGATACCGGACCGCGAGATGCCCGGGGCGAGCGCGAAGATCTGCGACGCGCCGATGAGGGTGGCGTCGCGGACGGGCAGCCGAGCGATGCGCGCGTCCGATTCCGGCCCGGAGATCCGTTCGTCGACGTATTCGGCGGTGGCGTCGGCGCGGCGGAGACGTTCGGCGAGCAGCAGAAGGCCGCCGTTGACGGCGAGGAAGATCGCAGCAGGGACGGGCCGGCCCAGTGTGGTTCGCAGCCAGTGTTCGGCGAGCAGCCCGACCAGGCCGACCGGGATCGTCCCCAGTATCAAGAGCCAGGCCAGGCGCTGATCGGAGGTGCGCACCTCGCGGCGCGCGATGCTCGTCACCAGGCCGGTGACGATGCGCAGCCAGTCGCGCCAGAAGTAGACGATCAGCGCGATCGCGGTGGCGACGTGCAGGCCGACGATGAACGCGAGGTAGGGCGACTCGGGGGTACTGACGTTGAGATCGCGCTGCCACGAGCCACCGACCCAGGCCGGCAGCAGCACGCTGTGCCCGAGGCTGGAGATCGGGAAGAGCTCGGAGACGCCTTGCATCGCACCGACAACAGCGGCCTCGAGCCAGCTCAGATGATGGATCACGACCACAACGATGCTCGGTGCGGCGGCGCACGGCCCTCCCGCTCACAGCAGATCATCGGCATTCGGGCAGCGGCCTGGCAGCAAGAGCGACCCCGACCGGACTTGAACCGGCGACCTCCGCCGTGACAGGGCGGCGCTCTAACCAACTGAGCTACGGGGCCTTGAATACTGCTGTGCCCCCAACGGGATTCGAACCCGTGCTACCGCCTTGAAAGGGCGGCGTCCTGGGCCTCTAGACGATGGGGGCTATGGAACCGCATCATGCTAGTCCCGTTGGTGGACCTGTCCAGCATAAGGGACGCCCGCGCCGTGCTCCAAAACGCACATTGCCTCATCGCGAATGCCCGCGCCGGGTGATCACGCGGTCGACGAGCCGCCACAGCAGCAGGACGACGACGCTGCCGGCGATGGCGCCGAGGAACGTCGATGCTTTGCGCAGGTCGAACTTGTCGTTGGCCAGGATGGCCCACAGCGAGCCACCGGCGTACGAGCCGATGATGCCGAGCAGCGAGGTCCCGAGGCAGCCCAGCCGCTCCGGGCTGGAGACCAGCAGCCGGGCGATCGCGCCCGCGACCAGGCCGACCAGTAGCAGGCCGAGGATGTAGAGAATCACCTGCTCATCCTCTCGGACGCATGCCGAGCAGCCGCACCCCGTCGTCATCGCGCAGGACTGCGGTGATCCAGCCGCCGTCGCGGCCGTGTGCGCTCAGCCGGTCGGTCTCGACTGGCAGCTCGACCGGCTCGAAGCGGCGGTGCTCCCAATCCATCCGGGCGTGATAACCGGCCTCGGCCAGCTCGAAGACCGAGTCATTGGCCGCCAGCTCATCGCGAGCCTTGGTCAACCGGACGATCACGTCGTCGATCGCGTCGACCAGCGCCGGGTTGGTGTCACACCAGGTCGCCACCAGGTCGGGACGGGTGCGCGCGACCCGCGATCCGGACATGTACGACCCGGCCGCGAGGGACAGGCCGAGCGGACCGCCGGCCAGCCCGATCAGGGCCAGCGCCTCGGCCAGGACGTGCGGCAGGCCGATGACCCGGGCGATCGCGGCGTCCTGTTCGGCCGCGCCGGCCGGGACGGGGCGCGCGCCGAGGTCGCAGACCAGCTCGGCGATGCGCAGCCACGCCTCGAGATCGGTGTCCGGCTCGACGGTCAGCGTCCACGGCGCGTCGCGGAACAGCAGCGGATCGGTGGCCGACCAGCCGCTCTCCTCGGTGCCGGCGAGCGGATGACCGCCGACGAACCGGGCCTGCGGGACGAGTTCACGCACTGCGTCCAGGACGGGAACCTTCAGCGTGCCGACATCGGTGAGCAGCGTGCCGGGGGCGATGTGCGGCGCCAGCGAGGCGAGCGCGGCGCGCACCTGCGGCAGGGGCATCGCCAGCACGACGAGGTCGGCACCGTGCACGGCGCGCTCGTCAGTCGGCGCGACCGGGAACCCGGACGCGCTCGCGGCACCGGCGGTCGAGCGGTCGACGTCGTAGCCGACGACCTCGATCCCGCTGTGCCGGACGGCCCGCAACATCGAGCCGCCGATGAGGCCGAGGCCGAGCACGGCGACGCGGTGGAAGGTAGCGGTCACCTGAGCGACGCTAGCGCGCTGGCCTCACTGACTTCCCGCGACCGCGCGTCCGTGTCAGGATCGATACCTCACGAAGGGGTGATGGGCGATGGCACAGCGTGGCTTCGCGGTCGCGGCATTCCGCGACGGTGGAGTTTGGCGTGCCGAGCCGCTGCCGCCAGCGGTGCTCGACGACCTCGGCATCCTGCTGCAGGCGCTGCGCTCGCAGCCGCCCGAGGGTGGCCCGTTCGTGATCGCGTGCGTCGATGAGGAGTTCTTCCTCGTCGCGCGCCAGGACGGTCCGCGCATCTCGTTGCTGCTCAGCGACCTGACCGCGTCGGTCGAGTACCCGCTGGCCGAGCAGGCCCTGGCCCGCCTCGGCGAGGAGCCACCTGACGACGACGAGCTAGACGAAGTGTGGCCCGTCGGCGATCTCGACCTGTTCTCCGATCTCAACGTCGCGGAGGAAGAGATGGAGCGCATCCTCGACGACATCGACGCCTATCCCGACGAGATGCTCGACTCGATCGTGGAGCGACTCGGCCTCGGGGAGGCGTACGCGCGCGCCACCGAGATGGCACGGGCGGTTCGGTGATGAGCGGATGAGTGCGTTTGCTGCGGTGTTGTCGCGCACGGGGGACCGTTGGCGTGCGGAGGAGATCGCGCTTCACGACTGCGAGAGTGTCGCTGACATCGCCGACCTGGCTCGCGACTTCGACGGTGAGCTACGACTCGTCCTGATCGAGCAGGACGACGAGTACGCCGCCATCATTCGCATCGACGAGGAAGAAGACGACCCGCGCGCGTTCCTGTCCGACGGGCATGCCGCGGACGCGTATCCGCTGGCCGCGATCGTCGCCGAAGACCTTGCCGAGATCGGTGAGGACGAACTCAGCGACGACGAAGACGCCCCGCCGGCGCATGACAGTGCGCCCTTCGGCGACGCCGAGATCGCTGACGATCTGGGCACCTCGCCCGCCGACCTGCTTGCCATGTGCGCACACGAGGGCACCTTGCCGATGGACGTCCTCGTCGCCGTGTGCGAGAAGGCCGGCTGCGGCGATGCGTTCGACGACTTGCGCGCGTGACCGATTCCGATGCGATAGCTGCGGCACTCGACGAGGCTCGAGCTGCCCTGTCGCATGGCGAGGTGCCGATCGGTGCGGTGGTACTCGATCCGTCCGGTGCCGTGATTTCCACTGCACACAACGAGCGCGAGACCGGCCACGATCCGACGGCGCATGCTGAGATCGTCGCATTGCGCCGCGCCGGGGCCGCGCTGGGCTCGTGGAACCTCGATCGATGCGTGCTCGCCGTGACGCTCGAGCCGTGCACGATGTGTGCGGGCGCGATCGTCCTGGCGCGCATCGCGCGCTTGGTGTTCGGCGCATGGGACCCTAAGGCCGGCGCGGTCGGGTCACTGTGGGACGTCGTCCGGGACCGTCGCCTCAACCATCGTCCCGAGGTCTCCGCCGGCGTGCTCGCGGACGAGTGTGGTGCCCTGCTTGCGGGCTTCTTCGCTGCGAAGCGCTGAGCTTTGCTCCTGTACCCTGTGCGACGGTGGCGTGTCCGAGCGGCCAAAGGAGCACGCCTCGAAAGCGTGTGTGGGTAAAACCACCGTGGGTTCGAATCCCACCGCCACCGCCCTAAAACCCGTATTTTCGTCCGGGTCTCTGGCTTCCCTTCACCCGCCTGAGCGGCTGGCCCGACCTCGCGTTAGATGGTGGCGGGCGGCACCTGGCGCCGGCGCTCACACGCTCCAAAGGGCGCGGGTGGGGGACAGGCGCGCTGCGCGCACGGCCGGCAGCAAGCCGGCAATCGCGCCGATCAGTAGCGCAGCAGCCAGGCCGCCGGCCCAGGCGAGCGACGGGATCACCGTCGACCAGTGTTTGACGTGGGCGTAGCCGGCTGTGGCGCTCGCACCGAGCGTGACGCCGACGACACCACCGGCCAGGGCGAGCAGCATTGCCTCGGCGAGGAACTGGCTGCGGATGTGCCCCTTCGTCGCGCCCAGGGCGCGACGAAGCCCGATCTCCGATCTGCGTTCGAGCACCCCGATGAGCATCACGTTGCCGACGCCGATGGCACCGACCAGTAACGACACCGCGCCGAGCCCGAGGAAGAGACTGTTCAGCGCGCCCTCGGCTTCGGCACGGGCAACGAGCGCGTCGGAGGGTCGCGAGACAGTGACCTGGTTGGCAGCCTCGGGGTTGGCTGTGGCGGCTAGCAGGGCGTGCACGGCGTCGACCTGGGCGGTGTGCGCGCGCAAGTAGATCTGCGACGGATGGCCGTCGAAGCCGAGATACGTCTGAGCCGCCGCGAAACCGATCAGCACCGAGCTGTCGATCTCAGGGGCGAGCGCGGCGGGCTGCAGCACGCCGGCCAGGTAGAACCACTGCCCGCCGCTCGCCGTGACCAGCCAGATCCGCTCGCCGGCATAGACCATGTCGATGCCCATGCGTCCGGCTGCCGCGGCGCCGAGTACTGCCACCGGTTCGCGCGAGGTGGCCGGGTCGAGGAAGCGCCCTTGCGCCATCGACGTTCCGACGGTGTGCGCCAAGCTCAGCGTCGTGGCACGCACGGCGAGGGCGTTGCTGTTGATCGACGGGATCAACGGGGAGCGATAGGCGGTGACGTTCGCAACAGTGCCGGTGTCGTCCACGGCGGTGACCGCGTCGATGCGAGCGATCATGCCCGGTGCCGCGATCGGCAGTTCGGCGGTGGCGCCCGACACGGTCTGCCCGTCGGCGACAGTGAGCAGGTTGGTGCCGAGGCGGTCGATCTCGGCCAGCAGCCCGGCCTGCGACGAGGACGAGAGCCCCAGCACGGCTACGATCGCGGCCACGCCGATAGCGATGCCGAGGGCGGACAGACTGGCGCGGAGCTTCCGGTTGCGGATGCCCACGACCGACAGCCGGGCCAGATCGGCGAACCGCATGCGGTGGATGGCCAACGCGTCCGCGCTCACGTCGCGGCGCCCGTGGCCAACTTCGCGGTGTCGTGGACGACGCGCCCGTCGAGCATCTCGACCCGGCGTGGCATGTGCGCTGCAACGCGCTCGTCATGGGTGATCACCACGATCGTCGTGCCGGTCGCGTGCAGTTGTTCGAGCAGATCGAGGACGGCAAGACCGGTGCCTTGATCAAGGTTGCCGGTCGGTTCGTCGGCCAGGACGACCGCGGGCGAGCCCACCAGCGCACGGGCGATGGCCACACGTTGCCGCTGGCCACCGGAGAGCTGCGTCGGTCGGGCACCCAACCGGCTTCCGAGACCTACGGCGGTCAGCGCATCGGCCGCGTCCCGACGCCGTTGTCGTATCGAGACGCCGGAGTAGAGCAGCCCGTCGGCGACGTTGTCCAGCAGCGTCGCGTGCTCGGCGAGGAAGAACTGCTGGAAGACGAAGCCGATCCGGCTTGCCCGCAGGGCTGCCAGCCGTCGGTCGGGCGCCCCGGCCACGTCCAGATTGGTGATCCGCACCGTGCCAGTAGTCGGCTGGTCGAGGCTGCCCATCACCTGCAAGAGCGTCGTCTTGCCCGAGCCGGACGGCCCGACTACCGCGACGAACTCGCCGGCGCGCACGGTCAGGCTGACCTCGCGCAGCGCGGTGACCGGCGGCACGCTCGGATAGATCTTGCCGACCCGGTCGAGTTGCAGCACCACCTGGTCAGTCATTGCCGGGCACCACCACACGCTGCCCGGCCGACAAGCCGGACGCCGACACCTGCACCAATCCAGCTGCGTCGTCGAACAACCCGGGCTGCACCGCCACCAGGCGGTGCGTGCCGTCGCCGGCCACGACCTCGACCGCGTACGACCCGCCGGCGCGGGCGACCAACGCATCGACAGGAACCGCCAACACGTCGCGCACCGTCCGATCGTTGATCGACACTTCGACCAGCGCCTGATCCAGGCTGCGTACATCCGCGGCGTGGGTCGGCCGCACTGCCACGTCGATGGTGGGGCCGTTGCTGCCGCCCGGCCCGCTCTCGTCGTTGCCGCTGCTCGTCGCAACAGCGGCGACCCGGCCCACCGACGCGACCCGGCCGGGCGTTGTCGAGCTGTCCGGCAGCCTGATCTTGACGCGATCGCCCACCCGCACCTCGGCCCGCAGGCTCGCGTCGAGTGCGACGCTCACCGTCCGCGTGGTTGACGTCGCTGAGAGCACGGGTCCGCCCGCCGATCCGCCGAGGTCGGTGCGAAGTGTGGTCACGCGAGTCGCCGTCGGCAGGAAGACCACGTCCCCGACATCGAGTGCGCCGGTCGGTTTGACGTGCAGGCGCCGCTGCAACCGCTCGACCGCCATCGAGGTGGCCCAGTCGAACTCGTCCCACGCTGAGTCGACCTTTGCGCGGTGCAGGTATCCGAGGGTCACGAGGTCGTGGTTCAGCTGCGCGACGTCGGCTCCCTGCACGTCCTCTGCCGTCGCTCCTGCGGCCAGGGTGCGGTAGGCCGGTGTGGCTCCGTACAGCAGCACTACCGGTAGGCCGCCGACCCGGTACAGCACGTGTCCTTGCCGGACGACCCGGCCCG
>DASRSG010000066.1:0-5014 GCA_035656595.1 Jatrophihabitantaceae bacterium
GGGTGGCCGCATCGAGGGCGGCGCCCGCACCGGTGACACCGCCACCGATGACCACGACGTCGAACTCGCCCTCGCTCAACCGGTCCCAGGCGGCCTGGCGATACGCGCTGTCGAGCACGGATGCGACGCTACTGCAATGAGAGAGGCATCCGTCGTGGCCGCAATCGATCAAGGGACCACCTCAACCCGCTGCATCCTGTTCGATCATGACGCGCGCATCGTCGCCGGCGAGCAGGTCGAGCACCGCCAGATCCTGCCTAAGCGCGGCTGGGTCGAGCACGACGCGGCCGAGATCTGGACCAACACGCGGCGGGTCGTCGGCGGCGCCCTCGCCCGCGCCGGTCTGCAGGTCAGTGACGTGGCTGCCATCGGCATCACCAATCAGCGCGAGACCGCCGTCGTCTGGGACCGGGCATCGGGCAAGCCGGTCGCACCGGCGATCGTCTGGCAGGACACCCGCACCCAGGCGATCTGCGACGAGCTCGGCGGCAGCGACAACGACCCTGACCGCTACCGCGAGCGCACCGGCTTGCCGTTGGCCACCTATTTCGCCGGCCCGAAGCTGCGCTGGATCCTCGACAACGTCGAGGGCGCGCGCGGGCGCGCCGAGAACGGCGACCTCGCCTTCGGCACCATCGACAGCTGGCTGCTCTGGAACCTCTCCGGCGGCACGAACGGCGGGCTTCATCTCACCGATGTGACCAACGCGAGCCGCACCCTGCTGATGGATCTCGACACCCGCGAGTGGGTACCGGAGATCGCCGACGAGCTGGGCGTGCCGCTCGCGATGTTGCCCGAGATCCGGTCGTCCTCCGAGGTCTATGCCAAGGCGAGCGAGCACAGCGCGCTGCCCGGGGTGCCGATCGCCGGCATTCTCGGCGACCAGCAGGCAGCCACCTTCGGCCAGGCGTGCCTCGAGGTCGGTGAGGCCAAGAACACTTACGGCACCGGCAACTTCCTGTTGCTCAATACCGGCACCGAGAAAGTGCTCAGCGCCAACGGCCTGCTCACCACCATCTGCTACCAGCTCGGTGAGCGGGAGCCCGTGTACGCACTCGAGGGCTCCATCGCCGTCACCGGCTCGCTGGTGCAGTGGCTGCGCGACAACCTCAAGTTGATCGGCGCCGCGTCCGAGGTCGAAGCACTCGCCCGCACGGTCGACGACAACGGCGGTGCGTACTTCGTCCCGGCATTCTCCGGGCTGTTCGCACCGTACTGGCGGCCGGATGCTCGCGGCGCGATCGTCGGGCTGACTCGTTTCGTCGACCGAGGCCACCTCGCCCGTGCCGCGCTCGAAGCGACCGCCTTCCAGACCCGCGAGGTGGTCGAGGCGATGAACGCCGACTCGGGCGTCGCCCTCACCTCGCTGAAGGTCGACGGCGGCATGGTCGAGAACGAGTTGCTGATGCAGTTCCAGGCCGACGTGCTCGACGTGGCGGTGGTCCGCCCAGTCGTCGCGCAGACGACCGCGCTGGGCGCCGCATATGCCGCCGGGCTGGCGGTGGGCTTCTGGTCGTCGACCGACGAGCTCCGCGCCAACTGGGCCGCCGACAAGGAATGGCAGCCCAGCATGTCTGCCGAACAGCGCGAAGAGCTCTACGCCGACTGGAAGAAGGCCGTCACCCGCACCTTCGACTGGGCCTGAATGCAGGATGGTGAACGCGGTCAAGAACTGGAGCCGAGGCTGGCGCCGAACTCGACCGTCCCCGGCACGGAATCCGAACCGGGCAGGTCGTAGACGCGGCCGGTGCCCAGCTCGAGGACCTGCCCGGCGTAACCCGGGGAGCTGTCCCCACCAGGGGTCCCGACGAGGTAGCTGGGTTTGCCCGCCGTGATTGTCAGCGACTGGAACGACGAGCCGAACCGGTGGCCCGGTCCGGCCTGGCCTCCGACGCCGGCACGGGCCTGCGTCCACACCTTGGCGCTGGCGGGCAGCACGCGAGCCGGGCTGCCGGCTCGCTGGTAGCCGACCTGCACCGCGGCGCCCGCCGAATTCGTGCCGCGCACCGGGTACCCCGGCGCGCCGACGAACAGGTACGGATGAGCGCCGGAAGCGTTGGCCGCGTCAGTACTGAGCCACAGTGTCGAGCCGAATCCGTCGGTGGCGGTTCGCGGCGCAAGTCCGAGCGAGTGCTCGGTGAGCAGTTGGGACGGGTGGTGCCGGTTCCACACAATCACTGCCCCCCGCCCGCCGTCGCGGGGGGCCGCGGCCGGCGCGCCGATCAGCACCTGGTCCGGATCGGGTGTCCCGAGCAAGGTAAGGCCGAAGGTGTCACCTGCGTGCTCGGCCGACAGCGGCAAGCGGCCCGTCGCGGTGGCACGCGGGGTGATGATCGCCTGGCCGGCGATTGCGCGGGGTGGGACGGGCGGTGGGCATCGTCGGAGCCGCCATCGCCTCGCCGAAGCTGGCCACCTCAGGGGCATCGGGACTGATCTTGTCGGCGGTGATCTCGTTGACCAGCGCGAATCCGTTGGCGGCCGGGTCCTACCGGTAAAGGAACACCATGCCCTTGCCGCCGAATTCGTAGCGCCCCGAGTCGCTCTCGCGCGGAGCTATCGAGAGGACGCCGCTGATTGCGAGGCCGGTGCACGGTTCGGCCGGATCCTTGTGATCGGACAGGTCGAGCTCGGTGATCGTCCGGCCGAACTCGTACACGGTGCGGGTCTCGGCATCCCGGGACATCCGGGGGACGGATCGACACGGAGCGGATGCCCGCCAAGGTCCGCAGCTCAACCACCACGCTCGCATCGCCCGCGTCATCGTCGCTCGTCGGGGCGTAGTCAGAGATTACGGAGTCGGTGCCGCCGTTGCCGTCGAAGTCGTACGCGCCGGTGCGGCAGACCGGTTGGGTTGCCACAGCTGAGGCGCCAGCCGCGGTCGTGAGCGGAATGACCAGCGCGCCGGCCGCCAGCGCAGGGCAGAGGATGATCTGGATGGCACGCATGGGCGGATCTCACATCGCCCTCATAAGAAACGAGGCAGTCGCACAGCTAACGATCAGGTCGAACTCAAATCAGCGACAACGCCTTATTCAGAGTCGGGCTGGGACGCATCGCGGCCGACACCAACTCCGCATCGGGCTGGTAGTACCCGCCGATGTCGACCGGTGCGCCCTGCACCGCGCTGAGCTCATCAAGGATCTTGTCCTCGTCACGTGCAAGGGCTTCGGCGACCGGCCGGAACGTCGTCGCCAGATCAGTGTCGTCGGACTGCGCGGCGAGCGCCTGCGCCCAGTACAGCGCCAAATAGAAGTGGCTGCCGCGGTTGTCGAGTTCGCCGACGCGCCGCGAAGGCGACTTGTTCTCTTCGAGGAACCGCCCGGTCGCGCTGTCGAGCGTGGCCGCGAGCACCTTCGCCTTGGCATTGGCGGTCTTCTCGCCGAGCATCTCGAGGGAGGGGGCGAGGGCGAGGAACTCACCGAGGGAGTCCCAGCGCAGATGGTTCTCTTTGACGAACTGCTGCACGTGCTTGGGCGCCGAGCCACCGGCGCCGGTCTCGAACAGGCCACCGCCGTTCATTAGCGGCACGATGGACAGCATCTTCGCGCTCGTGCCGAGCTCGAGGATCGGGAACAGGTCGGTGAGGTAGTCGCGCAGCACGTTGCCGGTGACCGAGATGGTGTCCTTGCCGCTACGGGCACGCTCGAGGGTGAACCGCGTCGCTGCGGCTACGTCCATGATCTCGATCTGCAGCCCGTCGGTGTCGAGCCTCTCGAGGGCGGGACGGACCTTCTTGATCACCTCGGCGTCGTGGCCGCGGGTCTCGTCCAGCCAGAACACCGCCGGCATGCCGCTGGCGCGCGCACGGTCGACGGCAAGCTCGACCCAGTTCTGGATGGCGGCGTCCTTGGTCTGGCACATCCGCCAGATGTCGCCGGCCTCGACGTCGTGCGTAAGCAGCGTCGTCCCCGCGTCATCAACGACACGAACGGTACCGGCGGCCGACAGCTCGAAGGTCTTGTCGTGCGAGCCGTACTCCTCGGCCTTTTGCGCCATCAGGCCGACGTTCGGCGTGGTACCCATCGTCGACGGATCGAACGCACCGTGCTCGCGGCAGTGATCAACAGTCTCTGCATACAACGGCGCGTAGGACGAGTCGGGGATGACGTACTTGGTGTCCTGCTGCTTTCCCTCGGCGTTCCACATCTGCCCCGATGCGCGGATCGCGGCCGGCATCGACGCGTCGATGATCACGTCGCTGGGCACGTGCAGGTTGGTGATGCCACGATCGGAGTCGACCATCGCGATCGACGGTCCGGCTGCGATCGCCGCGTCGACGGCGTCCTTGGCCTCGGGGTGTGCGCTCAGCAGCGATCCGAGCCCGTCATTCGGGCTGGCATCGGGGTACGCGTCGTACACATCACCGACCACGGCGCGCACCGCGTGGCCGAAGATGATCGGGTCGGAAACCTTCATCATGGTGGCCTTCAGATGCACCGAGAAGAGCACGCCCTGCTCCTTGGCCTCGGCCACCTGCGCAGCGAGGAAGCGGTCGAGCGCCGCCTTGCGCATGACCGCCGCGTCGAGCACCTCACCGGCCATCGTCGGCGAGTCGGACTTGAGGACGGTGACGGTGCCGTCGGCGTCGACGTGTTCGATGCGGAACGTCGCGGCCTGCTCAACCGTCACCGATGTCTCGGTGGTGCGGAAGTCTCCATCGGCCATCGTGGACACGTGCGAGCGCGAGTCCGACGACCACGCACCCATCGAGTGCGGGTGCTTTCTCGCGTAGGCCTTGACGCTCGCAGGCGCGCGCCGATCGGAGTTGCCCTCCCGCAGCACCGGGTTGACCGCGGAGCCCTTGACCTTGTCGTAGGCCTCGCGGGCCGCCGCGTAGTCGGGCACGTCGTAGCCGTGCGCGCGCAGCTCTTCGATGGCGGCCTTGAGCTGCGGTACCGAGGCACTGATGTTGGGCAGCTTGATGATGTTGGCCTCGGGCGTGGTGGCCAGTTCGCCCAGCTCGGCCAGGTGGTCAGGCTCGAGCCCGAGCACGCCGAGAATGCGGCCGGCCAGC
>DASRSG010000067.1:0-8817 GCA_035656595.1 Jatrophihabitantaceae bacterium
CGAACTGCATCCGGTGCAGTACGAGATGGCAGTGCGCGGCGGATCGCAGTGCGGGTACTGCACACCTGGCTTCGTCTGCAGCATGGCGGCCGAGTACTACCGCCCCGACCGCACGGCGCACGCGGCCGACGACAACGGCAGCGATCCCGAACACGGCGCCAACGGCTTCGACCTGCATGCGTTGAGCGGCAACCTGTGCCGATGCACCGGTTACCGTCCGATCCGCGACGCGGCCTACGCCCTCGGCGAACCTGCCGCTGACGACCAGTTCGCGGCGCGTTGCGCCGCCCCGCCGCGCAGCGGTGCCGCCACCACGCTGCGCCACGACGGTCGCGAGTTCCACCGCCCGCCCACGCTGGCCGACGCCGTGCAGTTGCTACGCGAGCGACCTGATTCCGTCATTGTCGCCGGCTCGACCGACTGGGGTGTCGAGGTCAACCTGCGCGGCGTCCGCGCCGAGTCGATCATCGCGATCGACCGGCTCGCGGAGTTGCGCGGTCTGACGATCGGTGACGACCAGATCGAGATCGGTGCCGCGCTCACCCTGACCGAGATCGAGCGCCGCCTCGACGGCCGCGTGCCGCTGCTCGCCGAGCTGTTCCCGCAGTTCGCGTCGCGGCTGATCCGCAACGGCGCCACGATCGGCGGCAACCTGGGCACCGGCTCGCCGATCGGCGATACGCCACCGGTGCTGCTCGCGCTCGAGGCCAGCCTCGTCCTCGCCAGCGATGACGGTGAGCGTGAAGTGGCCCTCGCCGAATACTTCGTCGGGTACCGGCAGAGTGTCCGGCGCCCCGATGAGCTCATCAAGGCCGTGCGCATCCCGCTGCCGCTGGCTCGGTTGGCCGCATTCCACAAGATCGCCAAGCGACGCTTCGACGACATCTCCAGCGTCGCGGTCGGGTTCGCGCTCGACATCGACGACGGCGTCGTCAGCAAGGCGCGGATCGGGCTCGGTGGTGTCGCCGCGACACCGATGCGGGCGCGCGACACCGAGGCCGCGCTCGAGGGACGGCCGTGGTCGGACGACACCGTTGGCGCGGCCGCGCGATTGCTGGGAGCCGAAGGCACCCCCCTCGACGACCACCGCGCAAGCGCGGCCTATCGCGCGGCAATGCTGCGGCAGAGCCTGGTCAAGCTGCATGCTGAAAACCCGAGTCCGCAGGAGGTTCATGCATGAGCGCCTTGTCGGAGCGGCCGGACAGCCCGTCGGTCGGGATCGCCATCCCGCACGAGAGCGCATCGCTGCACGTGACGGGGACGGCGCTCTACACCGACGATCTCGTCCAGCGCACGAAGGACGTGCTGCACGCGTACCCGGTGCAGGTGCCGCACGCGCATGCCCGCGTCACCGCGCTGCGCACCGAGCCCGCGCTCGCCGTGCCCGGGGTCGTGCGGGTGCTGACCGCGGCCGACGTTCCTGGCGCCAACGACGCCGGCGTCAAGCACGACGAGCCACTGTTCCCCAGCGAGATCATGTTCTTCGGGCACGCAGTCTGTTGGGTGCTCGGCGAGACGATCGAAGCCGCCCGGCTCGGAGCGGCTGCTGTCGAGGTCGACGTCGAAGCGCTGCCGTCGCTGATCAAAGTCACCGAAGCGATTGCGGCGGAGAGCTTCCAAGGCGCCATGCCGCAAGTGCGCCGCGGCGACATCGACGCCGGCTTCGCCGACTCGCCGCACGTCTTCAGCGGCGAGTTCGAGTTCGCCGGCCAGGAACACTTCTACCTCGAGACGCACGCCGCACTCGCTTACCTCGACGAGGGCGAGCAAATCTTCGTCCAGAGCAGCACGCAGCATCCGTCCGAGACGCAAGAGATCGTGGCGCACGTGATGGGCGTGCACAACCACAACGTCACCGTGCAATGCCTGCGGATGGGTGGCGGCTTCGGCGGCAAGGAGATGCAGCCGCACGGGTTCGCGGCCATCGCCGCGATCGGTGCCACGCTCACCGGGCGGCCGGTGCGGGTGCGGCTCAACCGCACCCAGGATCTCACCATGTCCGGCAAGCGGCACGGGTTCCATGCACAGTGGCGGGTCGGCTTCGACGCCGAGGGTCGGCTACAGGCCTTGGACGCGACGTTGACCGCCGACGGCGGCTGGAGCCTCGACCTGTCCGAGCCGGTGCTGGCCCGCGCGTTGTGCCACATCGACAACGCCTACTGGATTCCGAACGTCCGCGTGAACGGGCGGATCGCGAAGACGAACAAGACCTCGCAGACCGCGTTCCGCGGTTTCGGCGGACCGCAAGGCATGCTCGTGATCGAGGACATCCTGGGTCGCTGCGCGCCCTTGCTCGGGATCGATGCGATGGAACTTCGCCGCCGCAACTTCTACAGCGCCGGGCAGAGCACGCCGTATGGCCAGCCGGTTCGTCACCCCGAGCGCATCACCACGCTCTGGCAGCAGGTCATCGAGAACGGTGACGTCCTCTCGCGGCAACGTGAGATCGCCGCGTTCAACGCCGCACACGAGCACACGAAGCGTGCGCTCGCGCTGACACCGGTGAAGTTCGGCATCTCGTTCAACCTGACCGCGTTCAACCAGGCCGGCGCGCTTGTGCACGTCTACAAGGACGGCTCGGTGCTCATCAACCATGGCGGCACCGAGATGGGCCAGGGCCTGCACACGAAGATGCTGCAGGTCGCGGCGACAACACTCGGGATCCCGCTGCACAAAGTGCGCCTGGCACCGACCCGCACCGACAAGGTGCCGAACACGTCGGCCACCGCGGCGAGTTCGGGCGCCGACTTGAACGGCGGCGCGATCAAGAACGCGTGCGAGCAGATCAAGGCACGCCTGCTCGATGTTGCCGGCAGCCGGCTCGGCACCAATGCCGCAGACGTGCGCATCGTGGACGGTGTCGCGCGCGGCCTCGGCACGTCCGAAGCCTGCGTCGAGTGGGACGACCTCGTCCACACCGCCTACTTCCAGCGCGTCCAACTCTCGGCGGCCGGCTATTACCGCACCGAGGGACTGCACTGGGACTCGTCAGTAATGCGAGGAACGCCGTTCAAGTACTTCGCGTACGGAGTCGCTGCGAGCGAGGTCGAGGTCGACGGCTTCACCGGTGCCTACCGCACGCGGCGCGTCGACATCGTGCACGATGTCGGCGACAGCCTCTCGCCGCTGGTCGACATGGGACAGATCGAAGGCGGCTTCGTGCAGGGCGCCGGCTGGCTGACCCTGGAAGAGCTGCGCTGGGACACCAGCACCGGCAAGGGACGTGGCCGGCTCTCGACGCAGGCTGCGAGCACCTACAAGCTGCCGAGCTTCTCTGAGATGCCCGAGATCTTCAACGTCACGCTGATGCAGAACGCGACCGAGGAGGGCGCGGTCTACGGCTCGAAAGCCGTCGGCGAGCCGCCGCTCATGCTGGCGTTCTCGGTGCGCGAGGCGCTGCGCCAGGCGGCAGCAGAGTTCGGCCCGGCCGGCACCAGCGTTGATCTCGCATCACCGGCGACGCCGGAAGCCGTCTACTGGGCCGTCGAGCAGGCCCGCGAGCACGCGGTGCACGGACATGTCAACGAGGGCTCGCCCGGCGCCGTCCCACCGCAACCGGGCAACGGTGCGCACCCGATGCGCCCGGAATCCGAACATGCTCAGCACGCGGTGAGCCATGCCTGAGCTGAACTGGCTCGCCGCCGTCGCCCGGCTGCGTGCGGCGCGCTGCCCTGGCGTGCTGGTCACGCTCGCCACGGTGCGTGGCCATGCCCCGCGCGCGGCGGGCGCGAAGATGGTGGTGAGCGCCGACGATTCATGGGGATCGATCGGCGGCGGCAACGTCGAGGCGGTGGCCATTGAGCGCGCCCGCGAGCTGCTCGCCGATCCCGAGGCGGTAGCAGACCTGCTCACCGTCGCCCTGTCGGACAAGGCGCCCTACCAGCACGGCGTGCAGTGCTGCGGCGGCGAGGTCCGCGTGCTGCTCGAGCCGTTGCCGGTCGTGCCCGCGGTCGCCATCTTCGGCGTCGGGCACGTCGGGCTGGAACTGGCACGCATTCTGGCCCGGCACGACATCGAGCTGCACCTGATCGACACCCGTCCCGAGCAGCTCCGCGATGCACGGCTGGCCGTGCTGTCCGACGCCCTGGCGCAGGTGCACGTGCACCGCGTCCCGTTGCTGCCCGAGATCGTCCTGGGTGAACTGCCGCCGGGCACGCACGTGCTGATCATGACCCACGACCATGCCGAGGATGCCGCGCTGTGCGATGCCGTGCTGCGCACCGGTCAGTACGGATCGATCGGGTTGATCGGCTCGGCGGGCAAGTGGGCGCGCTTCCGCGCCAAGCTCGCTGATGAGGGCCACGGCACAGAGACGATTGCGCGGATCCGCACGCCGATCGGGCTGCCCGACATCGCGGGCAAGGAACCGGCGACGATCGCGGTCAGCGTCGCTGCCGAACTGGTGAAGGCATTCGCGTCGGAGCGGGCTGGCGCGGCGCCTTCGCAGTCGGAAGTCGACGCGTGACGCTGTATCGCGCGCAGGTCATTGACACCCCCGATGACCCGTTCCGCGGCGGCGAACTACGCGCCGACGCCGATGCGGGGTTGCTCGTGGTCGACGGGATGATCGTCGAACGCGGCCCGTTCGCCGAGGTCCGCGCGCGGCACAGCGATGACGAGGTCGTCGACCTCACGTCCGGGCTCGTCCTGCCGGGATTCATCGACACGCACGTGCATTTTCCGCAGATGCGCTGCATCGGCGCGCTGGGCATGCCCCTGCTGGAGTGGCTCGAGCGGTGCGCTCTGCCTGAGGAGGCACGGCTGGCCGACACCGGCTACGCACGAGACGTCGCGGGTGAGTTCGTCGGTGCGCTGGCCGAAGCCGGCACGACGACGGCACTGGTATTCGGTGCGCACTTCGCACCTGCCATGGACGTTCTGTTCGAGGCTGCTGCCGCGCGCGGCCTGCGCGTGACCAGCGGTTTGGTCGTCGGCGACCGGCTGCTTCGTCCCGAGCTGCATACGACGCCGGAGCGGGCCTACGACGAGGGACGAGCGCTGGCGCAACGGTGGCACGGCGTCGGGCGTAATCGCTACGCAGTGATCCCGCGGTTCTCGCTGTCGTGCACCGACGACCTGCTCGCATCGTGCGCTGCGCTGCATGACGACGTCGACGGCAGCTGGTTCACCTCGCACATCAACGAGAACGTCGCCGAGATCGCCACGGTGCAGGAGCTGTTCAGCGGGGCCGGCTACCTCGACAGCTACGACAAGCACGGGCTGGTAGGCGCGCGCAGCGTGTTCGCGCACAACGTGCACCCGACCGACGCCGAGCTCGAACGTCTCGGTGCGAGCGGTGCCAGCGTGGCGCACTGCCCGACCAGCAACTCCGCACTCGGCAGCGGGCTGTTCGCACTGGACCGTCATCTTGCGCACAACGTGCACGTTGGCCTGGGCTGCGACGTGGGAGCGGGAACCGGGTTCTCGCTGTTCAAGGAGGGCCTGCAGGTCTACTTCATGCAGCAGCTGCGCGGTGCCGACGGCGTGCCGCTGAGCGCGACGCACCTGCTCCACCTGGCTACGGCAGCCGGCGCGCAGGCGCTCGGGCTGCGCGGTCAGGTCGGTGACCTGGGTGTCGGGAAGCGGTTCGACGCGCTGTGGCTGAGTCCGGTCGAGGGCAGCACACTCGACGTGGCGCTGCGGCACTGCGCCGGGCCGGAGGACGCCGTGGCCAAGGCGTTCGCGCTGGCCTGTTCGCACGACGTCGCCGCGGTGTGGGTCGGCGGCGACCAGGTGAAGCCACCTCGCCCCGGATGACGGCTAGCTTTGCCCCGGGCAGCCACGCTGCCGGCGCGGCGCAGCGCGCACGCGCGGGGCAAGGCGGCCAGCGCTGAATCAGTTTCCGTAATGCGGAATAGTGTTATCATTATTGCCAGGTTCCCCCCGCGTCTTGGAGGTTCGGTGGCCGCTGAAGCTTCGCCCGACGGTCGTGGCCGTTCCAGCGTGCAATCCCTCGACCGCGCGTTCGCGATCCTCGAAGCGATGGCCGACGCCGGCGGGGTGATCGGGCTGTCCCAGCTCGCCAGCGATGCCGACCTGCCGCTCGCGACGATCCACCGGCTGGTGCGGACGCTGGTCGATCTCGGCTACGTGCGCCAGGAACCGTCGCGGCAGTATTCGCTCGGCCCGCGGCTGCTGCGACTCGCCGACGCGAGCACGAAGCGGCTCGGCCCGCTTGCCGAACCGGCGATGGCGAGGGTGGTCGAGGCCCTGGGCGAGTCGGTCAACCTGGCAGTGCTCGACGGCGAAGAGATCGTGTACGTCGCACAGGTGCAACCGTCGAAGAACTTCATGCGGATGTTCACCGAGGTCGGCCGGCGCGCCAAACCGCACACCACCGCCGTCGGCAAGGCGATCCTGGCCACCAAGCCCGAGGCAGACGTGCGCGACCTGCTCAAGCGCACCGGCATGGAGCGCCGCACCGACCACACCATCACCACGCCGGCGGAGTTCCTCGCCGACCTGGAACGCATCCGGCAACGCGGTTACGCGCTCGACGACGGCGAGCAGGAACTCGGCGTGCGCTGCGTGGCCGTGCTGGTGCCGGACGCGCCCCGTCCGATGGCGCTGTCCATGTCCGGACCGCTCACCCGCATGTCCGACGACGTGGTCGCCGCGGCGGCGCCGATCCTGCACGAGGCAGCTGCCGAGATCGGTGCCGAACTGAGCGCACCCTTGCATCTCGACCCGTCGCGCGAGGCCACTGCCTAGCTCGACGCTCGGCCGCTGCGGCCCGTGCCCTTTGCCCCGCGTGTGCACCCTGCTCGGCGGGGCGGCAGCGTGCGTACGCGGGGCAAAGCTCGGTCGCACCTGCCGCGGTCGCCATATCAGGCCCGTCCGGCCATATAGCGGCCGCGCTGAGTGCGAACCGAGGTGCGCCTACCTTCTTGACAGACCCAAGTGACCCAGCTAACTTATCTGCGGAGTGAAAATCTATTCCCGCATTGTGGAAACATGAGCGGGCGAGCGACAGACTACTGGGAGGTCTCATGTCGCTAGACCAATCCGTGAGCGATAGACCGAAGGCGCCGACGGTGCATCCGGTCGACGAAGTCCTCGCTCCTCAACGGCTGCTGATCTTCGGCCTGCAGCACCTTTTCATCATGTACGCGGGCGCGGTGGCGGTGCCGCTGATCGTCGGGCCGGCGATCGGGCTCAAGTCGCACGACATCGCGATTCTGGTCAGCGCAGACCTGCTGGTCTCGGGCATCGCGACGATCATCCAGTCCGCCGGCATCTCGAAGCTGTTCGGCGTGCGACTGCCGGTGGTCGCGGGGGCGACGTTCACCGTACTCAACCCCATGATCATCATCGCGACACAGTACGGCGGACGCAGCGGCTTGCCCTACGTCTACGGCGCAATGTTGATCTCCGGCGTGTTCGGCCTGATCATCGCCAAGCCGTTCTCGATGGTCGTGCGGTTCTTCCCGCCACTGGTCGCCGGCACGGTCATCTGCATCATCGGCCTCTCGCTGGCCGGCGCCGACATCTCGCTGATCTACGGCAACCCCGACGCCGGCGACAAGTTCATCGGTGGGGTGGGCCGGATCTCGCTGGCCGGACTGGTCATTCTGATGATCTTGGTGATCAGCCGGGTGTTCAAGGGCTTCATCAGCCAGATCGCAGTGCTTCTCAGCATCGTCATCGGCACGATCGTCGCGTCGTTCATGCACCTGGTGAGCTTCAGCAACGTCAAGGATGCCCACTGGTTCGGCGCGCCGAACATCTTCCACTTCGGGCATCCAAGGTTCGCCGCGGCAGCGATCATAACGATGTGCATCGTCATGCTCGTGACCTACACCGAGTCGACCGCGGACATGCTCGCCGTCGGCGAGCTGGTCGGCAAGGAGCTCACCCCGAACGATCTGGCCCGCGGTCTGGCGACCGACGGCCTGTCGGCCTTGATCGCATCGTTCACCAACTCCTTCCCGGACACCGCGTTCGCCGAGAACGTCGGCCTGGTCGGTCTGACGAAGATTCGCAGCCGGTGGGTGGTCACGACCTGTGGCGCGCTGTTGCTGATCATGGGGTTGATCCCAAAGATCGGACAGATCATCGCCGACCTGCCCGGTCCGGTCATCGGGGGCGGCGCGACCGTCATGTTCGCGATGGTGACCGCCGTCGGCATCCAGACCCTCCACAAGGTCAACTTCGAAGGCAACCACAACCTGTTGATCGTTGCCTCGTCACTGGCCGTCGGGCTGTTGCCGGCCTTCGACCCGAACTTCTACGCCAAGTTCCCGAAGGACTTCCAGGTCATCTTCGGTTCCAGCATCACCGCGACGGTGATCGTGGTGTTCACCCTCAACCTGGTGTTCAACCACTGGACGCGAGGCGGCGCGAGCGAATCAGCTGTGCAGACGGCAGTGCGCGAAGGCGCTGTCGCAGTCGACGTGCCCGACGGCGGTGTGCGCCGCAGGGAAGATCCGCAGGAACAGCCGACCACGTGAGTTCCTGGACGCTCGACACGCTCAACGCCGCACCGGGGGACGAATCCCTCCGGGCGGCGTTGAGCGCGTGCTGCGCGGCACGGTCCTGGGGTAGCGCGATGATCGCGGGACGTCCCTACCGCGACGAAGCCGCGCTGTATGCGACATCCGATGGCGCGACGCTTGAGCTGGACGACGCCGGGATCGCCGAGGCGCTCGCCGGCCACCCGCGCATCGGCGAGCGGGCCAGCGCCGGCCACGGCGCATGGTCGCGCCAGGAGCAGGCCGGGGTGTCGGGCGCCGATGTCTCGATCATCGATCAGCTCGATGCCGCGAATGCTGCGTACGAGGAGTTGTTCGGACATGTCTACCTGGTGTGCGCGGCCGG
>DASRSG010000068.1:0-9117 GCA_035656595.1 Jatrophihabitantaceae bacterium
TCCAGCACGGTCGTGGCCTTGACCAGCGACGGGAAGGCCTTGATCGCGATTCCGCCGCCGCAGTGCAGGACTGAAACGCTGAACGGGACGGTCGCGTCAGCCGCGCCCGGCAGTGTCAGCGGCGCGAGAGCGACGGCGGCCGCCGAGGTGGCCACGATCAGCTTGCGACTCATTCCCATACGCACAGCTAACACTGACCTAACCTAGATTTACGAAAGGAAACCTCAAGATTGCCCCTCCGTTTTCGTACCGGCGCCCGGTTCCGGCCGCGTTTCGCGGCGTCGCTGCAGCAATGCTTGCCGATCGGCCAGTGGCCCGAGGTGGTGAAGTTTGTCGGGATTGATGACGGAACGCAGGGTTTGCACCTGCCCACCGGCGATGTCGATGCTGAGCACGTTGATCAGAGCGCCGTCCGCGCTGTGCACGGTCGCGCCAGGGTGCCCGTTCACCTGGGTCGGGCGCAGCGTGACGCCCATCCGGCGCATGTCGTTGGCCAGCCCGATCAGCAACCGGGCCACCTTCTCGCGGCCCACAATGGCCTTCGGCCAGGACGGGCTGTGTCCACCGCTGTCGCCCTGCACGACCACATCGGCGGCCAGCAGGGTGACCAGGCCGTCGATGTCGCCTTCGGTGAACGCGGCGAGGAAGCGGTGCGCCAACTCGTCGCGCTCTTGGCGCGAGGGCTCGAACCGCGGCGCGTGTTCGGTGACGTGCCGGCGCGCGCGGACACCGATCTGGCGGCAGTTGTCCGGTGACCGCTCGACGATCGGCGCGACTTCTCGGTAGTCGTATCCGAAGACGTCGTGCAGCAAGAACACGGCTCGCTCGACAGGCGAGAGCCGCTCGAGCAGCAGCAGGAACGACATCGACAGCGAGTCGGCATCGGCCAGGCTCCGCGCCGGGTCGGCGTCGTCGGTCAGCAGCGGCTCGGGCAGCCACTCACCGACATAGCTCTCGCGCCTGACCCGCGCCGAGCGCAGATGGTCGATGCACAGCCGGGTCGTCACCGCCGACAGGTACGCCTTCGGCGAGGCGATCTCGGCGTCGGTGGCGTGGAAGCGCAGGAAACTTTCCTGCACCACGTCCTCGGCATCGGCGACGCTGGACAGCATGCGATACGCGATCGAGAACAGCAGCGGACGCAACTCGGTATAGACATCGGTCACGCTGTAAATAGTCATCCTGCGACGACAGCCGTTTCCAACTCGTGACGCACACCGTCGCGCCAGCTCGTCCAGTGCGGCGCCCACCCGAGTTCGCGACGTGCCTTTGCGTTGGACGATCCGCGGATCTGCGTGAGCATCGAGACGCCGACATCGCCGGCGAGCACGCGGGCCAGCCGGACCGGCACGTGGCGCGGCGGCTTCGCGCCGAGCAGTTCGGCGAGCGCCGGAATCATCTCGCGCACCGGCGTCGGGTCGTCATCGACGATGTTGTAGATCCCGCTGCCGTGTTCCACGGCGGCCACCGTGGCAGCTGCGGCGTCCTCGATGTGTATCCACGACCAGGTCGCCCCGCCGCCGCCGACGATCGGAAGCTGCCGCTTGGTGATCGCGTCGAACAGCTGCTGGGCCACGCCGTTGCCGTAGAACGTCCCGTAGCGCAGCACGACACCTTCCAGCGGCGAGTTGACGACCGTGTGCTCGACGTGGCGGATTGCCGCGATGGATCGGCGTTGCTCCTTCGGTGGGCTCGGGTCGAGCGGATCCGCCTCGGTCTTGACTGCGCTACCCGAGCGGATGTTCGGCCATCCGGTGAAGCTCTGCGCGATGATCCGGCGCGTGCCGGTCGCCCGCGCAGCGGCGAGCAGATGGTCGAGGCCCTCGATGCGCAGCCGATTCGTCTCGGCGAACTCGCGGTCGAAATGCTTGAGGTTGGTGAGCGCGCTGAGCCCGGTCATCTGGTGGATCACCACCTCGGGTCCGGCCCGCGCGACCGCGTCACCGATCGCTGCCGCGTCCAACCCGTCGACGACCACGGGCTCTGCGCCAAGGTTCCACAACAGTGCAACCTTGCTCTCGCTGTGCGTGGTCGCGGTGACCCGATGCCCTGCGTTGATGAGTTGCGGTACCAAATGCCGTCCAATTGCGCCGGTCGCGCCGGCCAGGAAGATTCTCATACCCCTTGAGACGAAACATCGGTGCCGGGTGTGACACCACGCGACTTACTAGGTCGTCCTACTATTTCATTCATGGGTATCGGCAATCCTGACTTCGACCAGTACCAGCTCACCGACGAGCAGCGCATGCTCCGCGCCGCCGTTCGCGAGCTGGCCGACGACAAGATCGCCCCGCGGGCAGCGGCGATCGACGAGGATGCCGAGTTCCCGTTTGACGTGCTCGACGCGCTCAATCGAGCCGGCTTCAACGCCGTGCACATCCCGGAGGAGTACGGCGGTGCCGGTGCCGACGCCATCTCGGGCTGCATCGTCGTCGAGGAGGTCGCTCGGGCCTGCGCGTCGTCGTCACTCATCCCGGCGGTGAACAAGCTCGGTTCGCAGCCGATCATCCTGTCCGGCTCGGAGGAGTTGAAGAAGGACGTCCTCGGCGAGGTCGCCGGCGGGAAGATGATCAGCTACGCGCTCTCGGAACGCGAGGCCGGCTCGGACGCGGCGTCGATGCGTACCCGCGCGGTTCTCGACGGCGATCACTGGGTGTTGAACGGGACGAAGTGCTGGATCACAAACGCCGGGGTGTCCACGTACTACACGGTGATGGCGGTGACCGACCCCGAGCGCGGGGCCAACGGGATCTCCGCGTTCGTCGTGAACAAGGACGATCCCGGGTTCTCGGTCGGCGCCAAGGAGCGCAAGCTAGGCATCAAGGGCAGCCCCACGTGCGAGATCTACTTCGAGGACTGCACGATTGCGACCGACCGGATCATCGGTGAGCCCGGGACCGGTTTCAAGACCGCGCTGCGCACGCTCGATCACACGAGACTCGCGATCGGTGCACAAGCGCTCGGCATCGCGCAGGGCGCACTCGACGCGGCGATCGGGTACGTCAAGCAGCGCCGTCAGTTCGGCAAGGCAATCGCCGACTTCCAAGGTATCCAGTTCATGCTCGCCGACATGGCGATGCGCGTGGAAGCCTCGCGGCAGCTCGTCTACGCCGCGGCCGCGCGTGCCGAGCGCGACGAGCCGAACCTCACGTTCACGTCGTCCGCCGCCAAGGTGTTCGCCTCGGACACCGCGATGTCGGTGACCACCGACGCGGTGCAGCTCTTCGGCGGCTACGGTTACACCCGCGACTTCCCGGTCGAGCGGATGATGCGCGATGCGAAGATCACCCAGATCTACGAGGGGACGAACCAGATCAACCGCATGGTGATGGCTCGCAATATCCTACGGTAGCTGTGCAAAGTACGAGGTTGTGGATCTCGTGCACCGCGTGGGTGATTGACCCGCCGGACGTCCGCGGGGACGATGTCCACCGTCACGCCGTCAGCTCACGACGGCGGGCGATCGACTCTCGGGGGAATCGTGAAACTTCGTCATGCACTGCTCGTCCTCGCCGTAGCTGGACTTGCGGTCATCGGCCTCGCCGCGCCGGCAAGCGCAAAGGCCAAGTCCGGCACCGAGCACATTCTGGCGCTGTCGAACTCGTCGTCCAGCAAGCGTTACACAGTGATCGGCATCGGGCCGATCCACGCCCGTGGCGTTGACATCCAACTCAGCGCGACGAAGGACCGTTTCAAGTTCCCGGACGGCGCGCTGCTGGTCAAGCACAACCCGAAGCATGACCACAACATGAGCGATCCGAAGACCTGTCTGCAGACCTACACCGAGAGCGGCACCTACACGGTGACCGGCGGTACCGGTGCCTACAAGACGGCGACCGGGCACGGCAAGTACTCGCTGTCGATCATTGCTGTCGGCTGCTCGCAAAGTAGGCCGCCCAAGCCGTTCCAGTTGCAGCTACGCGCTTCGGGGCCGCTCACGAAGTAGCTACCGAACGCAACGAAGCCCGGACCCCGCAGCGGGGTCCGGGCTCCGTCGTTGGCGCTGTCAGTCCTCGAGCGCGTCCTGCTCGTTGTCGAGCGCGTCGGCCTTCTTCTCATGGGCCTTGGCCTCGGCGCGGTCCTTGCTCTCGCGCGCTTCCTCTTCGCCCTTGGTCTGCTGGGCGTCGCCCTCGGCCTGCAACTGGTCGTTGTCGGTCACGTCGCCGGCCTTGTCCTTGATGGCGCCCTTGACCTTCTCACCGATACCCATCAGTTGTTCACCGCTTCCTTGGTCTTCTGTGCGCTCTTCTGGGCGTTGCCGGCCGCGCCGGCCTTGGCCTGGTGCGCGTCGGCCTTCGTCTCGGCCTTGACTGCCTTGAGCCGCTCGGTGCCCTTGTCCTGCTGCACCTGGCCGGCCTTCTTCAGGCGGTCACGGTTGGTCACCGTTCCGAAGATCTCCTTGCCGAGGCCGACGACCTTGTCTGCCAGCCCGAGCGCGTTCTTCGGATCTATGCGAGGAATCTGCATAACTCGCTCCTCTCCTGTGGGTTGCGCGGTTGTTGCACGTGACGCTTCGTCTTGCTCGTCTCGTAGGTTGGGTACCCAAGTCGCTGTAGGAGATATGTACATGTGAGCCGACCCACGATCTTGATCCAACGCCGACATCACGGCGACGTTCGGGCGGCCCGCTCAGCAAACTGCCAGCGCGTGTCGACGGATGGCTCAGGCGTTCTTGATCGCCGCTGCCTGCTCGAGGCCGAGCAATGCCACGGCCTCCTCGCGCATCTGCCCCTTGCGGATCTTGCCGGTCACCGTCATCGGGAACTCATCAACGACGTGGACGTAGCGGGGGATCTTGTAGTGCGCGAGCTTTCCCGCGCAGAACGCATGAAGCTGCTCGGCGTCGAGCGAGGCACCGTCCTTCACCCGCAGCCAGGCCATGAGCTCTTCGCCATAACGCTCATCAGGCACACCGATCACTTGTGCATCCACGATATCGGGATGCGAGTACAGGAATTCCTCGATCTCGCGCGGGTACACATTCTCGCCGCCGCGGATCACCATGTCCTTGATCCGTCCCACGATGTTGAAGTAGCCCTCTTCGTCCATGGTGGCGAGATCACCGGTGTGCATCCAGCCGCGCTTGAGCGCGTCGGCGGTCTTCTCCGGCTCGTCCCAGTAGCCCGACATCACCGAGTACCCGCGGGTGCAGAGCTCGCCGGCTTCACCGGTCGGCACGGGCAGGTCGGTCTCCGGATCGACGACGGCAACCTCGAGGTGTGGCATGACGGTGCCGACCGTCGACACCCGCCGGTCAAGTGCGTCGTCGCGGCGGGTCTGGGTCGACACCGGCGACGTCTCGGTCATGCCGTAACAGATGGTCACCTCGGGCATGTGCATCTCGTTGACCACGCGTTTCATCACCTCGACCGGGCACGGCGAGCCAGCCATGATCCCGGTGCGCAGTGTCGACAGGTCGTGGCCGGCAAACCCGGCCGAGCCCAGCTCGGCGATGAACATCGTCGGGACGCCGTAGAGCGAGGTGCATCTCTCGGCGGCCACTGCCTCGAGCGTCGCGACCGGATCGAAGCCCGGTGCCGGGATCACCACGCACGCGCCGTGCGAGGTCGACGCCAGGTTGCCCATGACCATTCCGAAGCAGTGATAGAACGGCACCGGCACGCAGATCCGGTCGGCTTCGGTGTATCCGCAGATTTCGCCGACGAAGTAGCCGTTGTTGAGGATGTTGTGGTGTGACAGCGTCGCGCCCTTAGGGAAGCCGGTCGTCCCAGACGTGTACTGGATGTTGATCGGGTCGTCGAAGGACAGCTCGGCCGAACGCGCGGCGACCTGCTCGCTGGTCGCGTCCGCGGCGTCGCTGATCAGCGACTCCCAGCTGGCATCGCCGATATAGATCACGTCGGCGAGCGCGGGCAATCCGCCGCGCACCTCGTCGATCATGGCGCGGTAATCGCTGGTCTTGAACGAGATCGCCGACACCAGCGTGGAGATGCCGGCCTGACGCAACACGTATTCGAGCTCATGCGTGCGATAGGCCGGATTGATGTTGACCAGGATGGCGCCGATCCGCGCCGTCGCGTACTGGACGAGGAACCATTCGATGCAGTTCGGTGCCCAGATGCCGACCCGATCGCCGCGACCGACCCGACGTGCCAGTAGGCCGCGCGCCAGCTCCTCGACGGCGGCGTCGAGGTCGGCGTAGCTCAGCCGGCGGCCGGTCGAAGCGTCAACCACCGCTTCGCGTTCGCCGAACTGGGCCACGATCCGGCGCAGGTTCGCGTCGATCGTCTCGCCGAGCAGGGGGTTGTCAGCGGTACCGGACGAGTAGGAGAGCATGCGGCCACGTTAATCGGATCGAAAGGTTGGGTCCACCGCCGATTTCAACGTCGGGAGTAGCGTTGTCGGCGGTGGCAGGTAGAACTGAATAGCACCATCAAGCGGCCCTTCGGAGCCGCCAGACACGCGTGACGACGAGGTCACGGGACACAGACGGCGAGCCCGCGAGGAGGCCCACGTGCTAAGCACCACCGATACCAGCCGGCTGACCCGGCAGTTCCTGGATGTCCGCGCGACCACCGACCGGTTGGCGTCGCGACTGTCGGCTGAGGATCAGACGCCACAGTCGATGCCCGATGCCAGTCCGGCGAAGTGGCACCGCGCCCACACGACCTGGTTCTTCGAGGAATTCATCCTGCGCCCCGATCCGTCCTACGCCGAGTACGACCCGTCCTACAGGTACCTGTTCAACTCCTACTACGAGGCGGTCGGGCCGCGGCATCCCCGTCCGCAGCGCGGGCTGGTCACCCGCCCGGGCATCGCTGACATCGCCCGCTACCGCGAGTACGTGCAGGACGCCGTCGTACGTGTGCTCGAGGCCGGACGGCTCGACGACGCGGCGCTCGACCTCGTCGAGCTCGGCTGCAATCACGAGCAGCAGCACCAGGAACTGTTGCTGATGGACATCAAGCACCTGTTCTCCACGCACGCCTTCGCGCCGGTGTACGTCGACCGTGCGGCCGATGCGAATGCCGCGGGCACGTCACTGACGTGGCGGTCGGTCGACGGCGGGCTGACCGAGATCGGGCACGACGGTAGCGATTTCGCGTATGACAACGAGGGCCCGCGGCACACCGCGTTTCTGCCCGACTTCGAGATCGCGCAGCGTGTCGTCACCAACGCCGATTGGCTCGACTTCATGGCTGATGGTGGCTATCGCAAGCCCGATCTGTGGTTGTCCGCCGGCTGGGCGAACATCAATACCGAGGGTTGGCGTGCGCCGGGGTACTGGCGTGACGACGACGGGACGTGGACGACGTTCACGCTGTCGGGGCGGCGACCGGTGGTGGCCGCCGAACCGGTCGTGCACGTGTCGTTCTACGAGGCCGACGCGTTCGCCCGGTGGGCCGGCGCACGGCTGCCGACGGAGTTCGAATGGGAAGCCGCTGCGTCCGCCCGCTCGCACGGGCGGGGCCAGCTGCTCGATCCTGATCGATGTCATCCCGGCATCGCGACGACGGCCATGATCGGTGACGTGTGGGAGTGGACTGCCAGCGCGTACCTGCCCTACCCCGGCTTCGCGCCAGCCAACGGCGCGGTCGGTGAGTACAACGGCAAGTTCATGAGCGACCAGCACGTGCTGCGTGGCGCCTCGGCGGTGACTCCGGCCGGCCACGAGCGGCTGACCTATCGCAACTTCTTCCCGGCCCACGCCCGCTGGGCGTTCAGCGGACTTCGACTCGCACGATGATGAGCGCTCAGGCGAACAGCGGTGTGCACCGATGAGCGCGCCGTCGCGCAATCGCATCGCGCGAGACGTCCAGGTCGGCCTGTGGCAGAGCCCGCCCACGCTGCCCGCCCGCTGGTTCTATGACGAGCGCGGCAGCCGGCTGTTCGACGAGATCACCAGGCTGCCCGAGTACTACCCGACCCGGCGCGAGACCGAGATCCTGCGCCGGCACAGCGCCGACATCGTCGGCCTCTCCGGCGCCACCACGATGATCGAACTCGGCTCCGGCACCTCGACGAAGACCCGGCTGCTGCTCGATGCGTTCACCGCCAATGGGCGCGCGCTCACCTTCGTCCCGCTCGACGTCAGCGCCGAGGTGCTCACCGAGGCTGCCGAGATCCTGGCGCGCGACTATCCGAGCGCGACGGTGACACCGGTCGTGGCTGATTTCGCCGAGCCGTTCGAGTCGCTGCCCGGCGTGCCCGGCGAGCGGTTGGTGATCTTCCTCGGCGGCACGATCGGCAACTTCGACGAGGAGGAACGTGCAGCGTTCCTCGACCGGATCCACGATGGGCTCGCGCCCGGCGATCACTTCCTGCTCGGCGCCGATCTGGTCAAGCCGCCGTCGCGGTTGACGGCCGCCTACGACGACAGTTCCGGCGTCACCGCGGCGTTCAACCGAAACCTGATCGAGGTGCTGCGCCACGAGCTCGACGCGGACGGGCTGTACGTCGATGACTTCGTGCACGTGGCGCGATGGAATCCGGTGCGCAGCCGGGTCGAGATGTGGCTGCGCGCCGCTCGCGACGTCAACGTGCACTTCGGCGCACTCGACCGCGATTGGAAGCTATCTGCAGGCGACGAGATGCTCACCGAGATCAGCGTCAAGTTCCACCTGCCGCAGCTGCGCGCCGAACTCGCTTCGCACGGGCTCGAGCCGGTCGATTCCTGGACCGACGCCGATTGCGACTACTCGCTCACCCTGGCAGTCGCGAGCATCATGCCTGCATGACCGAATCTGCGCTGACCGTCTTGTCCGTGCGTGGCGACTCCCGGCTCGAGGTCGGCCCCGATCTGGCGACGCTCGACTGCTCGCTTGTCGTGTATGAGCGGGAGAAAGCGGCGGCACTGTCCTTAGCCGCACAGCGGCTCGACGCGCTGCTCGCCGACGTGGCAGCGCTCGGCGGTGTGGTGCGAACTGCTGACGCTGATCGGGTTCGGCTGTGCTGGCTGGCCCGTTCGGCGCGGTCCTATCCCGAGTTCGACCACGAGAAGGGGTACCGCAGGCAGACCGGGCGCGTTATCGCTAACGTCAGCGTGCGCATGGAGGTCCGCGACTTCGCATTGTTGAACCGGCTCGACGCGACGCTTGCCCGGCATCCCGATCTGCACGTCAATGGCGTGCGGTGGTCGGTCGATCACGACAACGA
>DASRSG010000069.1:0-18369 GCA_035656595.1 Jatrophihabitantaceae bacterium
CCCCGGCGTCTGGGCACCCTGGCCCGGGGCAAAGATGGCGATCACGGCACCAACCCTGCCGGGCGACCGGGTGCTGAGGCGAGCATGACTCGGACAGTGTTGGTCAGATGCATTTGACGGATACCTACAATTCAGTGCGCGGCGGGCCGCCCACAATGCCGGAATTTACTGGGTACACCACAGTACGGATTGTAAGATCACGTGAAACCAGGCTCGGCAAGCCGTCCCAGCGTCAGGGCACACCGCAGCACGAAGGCGCCGCGGGCCTCCGTCGGTGTTTCGCCGCAGACCTCGGCGACGCGCCGCAGCCGGTACCGCACGGTATTGGCATGCACGAACAGGGCTCGCGCGGTCGCCTCGAGCGCCCCACCGGTGTCCAGGAACGCGTTCACCGTCTCGAGCAGGACGTCACCGGCATCGACGAGCGGGCGGTAAATGCCGTTGATCAACTGCTCGCGCGCGTCAGCGTCGCCGAGCATCGCCCGCTCGGGCAGCAGATCGTCGGCCAGCACCGGGCGAGGCGCATTCGGCCAGCCCGGAGCTGCCCGCAGACCCGACAACGCAGCACGCGTCACGCCCGGCGCGGTGGACGCGGTCAGCGCCACCGGGCTGATCACCACCGGACCGTCGGCGAACATCGGCAGCAGAGTGTTCGCCAATTCGGTCGGCTCGACAGCACCGCCGTGCACGACGACGAGCCGGTTGCCGTGCACACCGGCCATCGCCTCGACGCCGAGCGCGCGAGTCAGCCCGTGGACCCGGCCGAGCACCTCATCGGACGGATCGTCCGGTGCGGTGCCGACGATCGCGCCGAACGATCCGGTCGTCGTCCAGCCCAGGGCGGCCAGTTGGCTGGGCAGCCCTTCGCCGACCTCGAGGCCGCTCACCAGCCGGTCGATGACCAGCGCCTCGAGCCGGTCGTCCCACGAACCACGGCTCTCGGCCGCGCTGGCGTAGACGTGCGCGGCCGCGAACGCGATCTCGCGGCTGAAGCGCAGCAACTCTTCACGCACGAGGTCGGCCTCGCCGGGGCCGGCCAGAGTCGGCAGGTTCTCCTCGGCAACCGCGATGGTCTGGCGCACCAACTCGACGGTCTGCTGCAGTGTCACCGAGCGGGCCATCGCTCGCTGGGCCGAGGCGAACACCTCCCCGGTCAGCCGGAGCACATCGTCGGGGGAGCGCAGCCAGTCGACATAGGACTGCAGACCGGCCTGGGCGACCAGGGTCACCCAGGAACGTTGATCGGCCGGGAGTTCGCGAAACCAGACCAGGGCCTCGTCCATCCGGGCGACGCTCTGCGTGGCGATGCGGCCGGTGGCCTGCTCGATGCGACGGATCGTCTCGTCCCGCAATTCCGGCCGCACGAAAACAGCGTCCCACGCCATCGGTAGGGCCACCTAGCCTCGACGGTCATGGCGATCGGCCCGGGCTACTACGACGACCTGCAGTTCAATGCACCGCTGTCTGATGCGCGCGCCGAGGCGCTCGCCGAGACGCTCGCGGCCCGCCGCCCCGCCCGCGTGCTCGACATCGGCTGCGGCTGGGCAGAGTTGCTGTTGCGGATCGTCGCCGCGGCACCCGCGGCGACGGGCATCGGCGTCGACCAGGACGAACCGCTGCTCGAACGCGGCCGGGCCAACGCGGTGCGGCGCGGGATCGCCGAACGGGTGCAATTGATCGCGTCGGACGGCTCGGTGCCACTCGATCCTGGCGACGTGGTCGTGTGCATCGGCTCGGATCACGTGTTCGGCGACCAAGCTGGCGCGCTTGCCGCTCTCGCACCGCTGGTGAACCCGGGTGGCGTGCTGCTGTTCGGAACGGGCTACTGGCAGCAGCCGCCAACCTCCGAACAGGCCGCGGCCTTCGGCGCCACGCCCGATGAGCTGTTCGACTTGGCCGGGTTGGTCGAGCGCACCGTCGCGTCGGGTTTCCGCCCGCTCGACATCCAGACCGCGAACGAGGACGAGTGGAATGCCTTCGAATCGGGCTATCTGCGCGACTGGGAGTCGTGGCTGGTGCGCAACCCCCAGGATGGCGAGGCGGCGCAGGTGCGCGCCAAGGCTGACACCCACCGCCATGGGTGGCTGGCCGGTTACCGCAACGTTCTCGGCTTCGCCTATCTGACCCTAGGCCGCCCAAGCATTTATTGACATATCGGACGAATCGGAGAGACCGTAATCCGATGACCCCTCGCCATGCCGTCCGTTTCGGTATCGCCGCCGCGCTCGTGGCAACCGCCGTCACCGTCCCGCTCGCAGTCGGGACCGCCGGTGCGCAAGTGACTCCCACCAGCACCACCGTCGCCGGCATCAATGTCGATAAGGCGACGATTCCCCAACTCGAGAAGGCGATGAATCGACATCGCCTCACCTCGGTGCAGCTCGTCGAGTTCTATCTCAAGCGAATCCGGGCGCTGAACCCGAAGCTGCACGCGGTCATCACGGTGAGCAAGCGAGGGGTCGCCGATGCGCGCGCGGCTGACCGCAAGCGGGCGAACGGCGTTCGCAAGCCACTGCTCGGCATTCCGATCCTGGTCAAGGACAACATCGACACGACCGGCATGCCCACGACCGCCGGCTCGCTTGCGCTGAAGGGCAGCAGCCCGCCGGACGCGTTCATCGTCACGAGACTGAAGCGGCAGGGCGCCCTGATCATCGGCAAGACAAACCTGTCCGAGTGGGCCAACTTCCGTTCCAGCCAGTCGTCGAGCGGGTGGAGCGCGGTCGGCGGGCAGACCAATTCGGCCTATGCCCTCGATCGCAATCCGTGCGGCTCGAGTGCTGGCTCGGGCGTGGCCGCCTCCGCCGATCTGGCGACCGTCGCGATCGGTACCGAGACCGACGGGTCGATCGTGTGCCCGTCCGGCCAGAACGGTGACGTCGGTATCAAGCCGACGCTCGGGTTGGCCAGCCGCGCCGGCATCGTCCCGATCTCGGCCGAGCAGGACACCGCCGGGCCCATCACCCGCAACGTCACCGACGCCGCCGTCGTGCTCGGCGCGATGACCGGCGTGGATCCGCGCGATCCCGCAACCAAAGCGCAGCGCGGTCACGTGCACTCGTCCTACCGAGCATTTTTGAAGAAGAACGCGCTCAAGGGCGCGCGTATCGGGATCTGGCGCAAGACGAATTTCGGCGTCAGCCCGGAGACTGACCGGGTCATGAAGCGCGCGATCGCTCGGCTGAAGCAACTGGGCGCCACCATCGTCACGCCGACCAACATCGCCATCGATCCCGCGTTCGGTCCGGAAGGCACTGCGCTGAACTTCGAGTTCAAGCACGACATTCATCAATACCTGAAGACCTACACGAAGCCGCACTATCCCAAGACGCTGAAGGGCCTGATCAAGTTCGACAACCGCCACAAGAATCAAGAGCTGCGCTTCTTCGGCCAGGAGCAGTTCCTCGCCGCGCAGGCGACCGGCAGCCTGTCCAGCCCCGAGTACAAGAAGGCGCGCGCGAAGGCGACGTCAATCGCGCGAAACGCCATCAGCGACACGTTGCAGAAATTCAATCTCGACGCGATTATCGCCCCGACGAACTCGCCGGCGTGGACCACCGACCTCGTCAACGGCGATCACTTCTCCATCGGGTCGTCCAGCCCGTCCGCGATCTCCGGCTACCCGAGCGTGACCGTGCCTGCCGGCTACGCGCTGCACCTACCGATCGGCATGTCGTTGATCGGACCGAAGTGGAGTGAGCCGAAGCTGATCTCGCTGGCGTACTCGTGGGAGCAGGCCACGCACATCCGCAAGGCGCCACAGTTCCGCGCCTCGATACCGTGAGGCGTGGCCGACCCGCGCGATCCCGTCGCTGACCTGCGGCAGATCGCCTTCCTGCTGGAGCGGGCCCTCGAGCCGACCTACCGGGTGAGGGCCTTTCGCAACGCCGCCAATGCGGTCGAAGCGCTGCCTGTCGAAGAGCTGCACGCCCGCGTCGGCGAAGGGACGCTCGTCAAGATCAAGGGCGTCGGTGACAAGACCGCGCAATGCGTGGCTGAGTCGCTGCAGGGTGAGCAGCCCGGTTACCTGCAGCGGCTACTTGCGACCGAACCGAAACCCGTCGACGAGGCGGCCGCCGCTTTGCGCGCGGCACTGCGCGGTGACTGCCACTCGCACTCCGACTGGTCCGACGGCGGCTCGCCCATCCGCGAGATGGCCGTCGCCGCCCGCGACATCGGTCACGACTACCTCGTGCTCACCGATCATTCGCCCCGGCTGACGGTTGCGAACGGGCTCACCGCCGAGCGACTGGAAGAGCAACTGGATGTCGTCGCGGCGGTGAATGAGGAACTCGCGCCGTTCCGGCTGTTGACCGGGATCGAGGTAGACATCCTCGACGACGGCACGCTCGACCAGAAGCCGTCGCTGCTCGCGCGGCTGGATCTGGTCGTGGCCAGCGTGCATTCCAAGCTGCGGATGCCCTCGGCCGAGATGACCCCGCGCATGGTCGCGGCCATCTCGAACCCGCACACCGACATCCTCGGGCACTGCACCGGGCGCCTCGTGCGCGGCGGTCGCGGCACCCGTCCCGAGTCGGAGTTCGAGCCCGAGATCGTGTTTGCGGCCTGCGCGCAGTTCGGCGTCGCGGTCGAGATCAACTCGCGCCCCGAGCGGCTCGATCCGCCGCGGAGATTGCTGCGACTCGCCATGGACGCCGGCTGCAACTTCTCGGTCGACACCGACGCGCACGCGCCGGGACAGCTCGACTGGCAGGTCAACGGCTGCGAGCGTGCTGCCGAGTGCGGTGTCGACCCGACGAGGATCGTCAACACGTGGACGGCGGAGAATCTGCTTGCCTGGACCGCTGATCACTCGGTCCGCCCGTGACCCGGGTGATCCGCTCCGATGAGCGTTACCGCGGCTCGCAGGACGGCGTGCAGTCGTGGCACTGCTTCGCGGCAGGGCCGCACTACGACCAGGACAACGTCGCATTCGGCGCCTTGATCGGGTTCGACGAACACGTCATCGGACCGGGTTCGGGCTTCGCCTGGCACGGCCACCGCGGCGTCGAGATTCTCAGCTGGGTGCTGGCCGGCACGTTGCATCACGAGGACTCGGACGGCCGGGTTCGGCTCGTCGAGGCGGGTCAGGTCCTGTGGCAGTCGACCGGGTCCGGGATCCGGCACTGCGAGGTCAACGCGTCCGCGTCGGACCCGCTGCGGCTGGTGCAGATGACGCTGCTCGGTGGTGGTGCCACACCGGCGGTGCGGATCGCGGTACCGCCGCTCGATGTCGACGGCGCGCGATTCGACGTGTGGCCAGCAGGCGGGTCGGTCGACGCCGAACGCTGGCACGTCTTCGTCGGGCAGGGCAGCTGGGCGCTCGGCAGCAACTCGCTCGCGTCCGGTGATTCGGTTCGGGGCAGTGGACGCCTGGCGACCGATGGCAGTGGCGAACTCCTAGTCTGGTCGTTATGACGATTGGCAGGGTGAATCTCGGCGGGCTGGAAGTGTCCGCGCAGGGCCTCGGCTGCATGGGCATGAGCCAGAGCTACGGGCAGGGCGACTGGGACGAGTCGACCGCAACGATCCATCGCGCGCTCGAACTCGGCGTCACGTTCCTCGACACGGCCGACGTCTACGGTTCTGGCCACAACGAGGTGCTGGTCGGACGTGCGCTGCACGACCGCCGTGACGGCGTTCAGCTCGCGACCAAGTTCGGCATCGACAACGACCTCGGACCCGACCAGCGCACCGTCCGTGGCACGGCCGCCTACGTGAAGCAGGCCTGCGAGAACTCGCTGGTCCGCCTGGGCGTTGACGTGATTGACCTGTACTACCTGCACCGCCCGCCGCAGGACGCCGAGATCGAAGAAACCGTCGGCGCGATGGGCGAGCTGGTCGCCGAGGGCAAGGTGCGCTACCTCGGCCTGTCGGAGGTCGACAATGCGCTGCTGCGCCGAGCCTTCGATGTGCACACGATCACCGCGGTGCAGAGCGAGTACTCGTTGTGGACTCGTGATCCAGAGACAACAGTGCTCGAGGCGATGCGTGAGCTCGGTGTCGCGCTGGTGCCGTTCTCGCCGCTCGGGCGCGGCTTCCTGACCGGCACGCTGAATGACGCGCAGTTCGGTGCGCGCGACTTCCGCGCCAACCTGCCGCGCTTCACCGGTGCGGCCCGCGACGCGAATCAGGCCATCGTCGACGCAGTGGCCGCGATCGCCGCCCGGCACGATGTGGCACCGGCCCAAGTCGCCCTGGCGTGGGTGCACGGCCGCTCCGCTGCGCTCGGCATCCCGGTCGTCCCGATTCCGGGCACGAAGCGGATCAAGTGGCTCGAGCAGAACGTCGCGGCAGCCGACCTCGAGCTGACCGACGACGATCGCGCCCAGCTGGATGCCCTCGGCGACCAGGTAGTCGGCGCCAGATATTGATCTCGCCCGGGGCGGATCGCAACGAAGCCCGTCGTCGCTGACGCTCCTCGGGGCGGATCCTCCCTCGTCCGACAGCTTTGCCCCGCTAACTCACGTTGCGCCGGCGGCGCAGCGTGCATACGCGGGGCAAAGCGACCACGGTACGAGGATCAAGGCCAAAGGAGCGCTAGCGACGGCAGCCCGGCAGGTCCGGCAGGTCCGACTTCGGCCGATTACGTTAAGCGTCGCCGCCGATGGTGCCGGCGCCGGCGGCGTTCACGTCGTTGAGCTGGTAACGCTCGAACGCCTCGCGCGGTGCCTCGGCCTTGACCTCGCGCCGCCTGGCCAACTGCTGCAGGACTGCCACCACGATCGACTGTGCGTCGACGTGGAAGAACCGCCGCGCCGCGCCGCGGGTGTCGGCGAAGCCGAATCCGTCGGTGCCCAGCGACATGTAGTCGCCGGGCACCCAGCGCGCGATCTGGTCGGGCACCGCGCGCATGAAGTCCGACACCGCGACGACCGGACCGGGCTGATCGGCGAGCACGGTGGCAATGTAGGGCGTGCGCGGCTCGCCATCCGGGTCGAGCAGCGCGGCTTCCTCGCACCCGACCGCGTCGCGCCGCAGCTCGTTCCAGGAGGTCACCGACCACACGTCGGCGTCGACGTTCCACTCCTCGCCGAGTATCCGCTGCGCCTCGAGGGCCCACGGCACGGCGACCCCGGAGGCCAGGATCTGCGTGCGCGGCCGCCCTTCCACCCCGAGCGCGGGCGAGTACCGGTAGATGCCGCGCAACAGCCCAGCCACGTCGAGATCGTCGGGCTGCTTGGGCTGCACGATGGGCTCGTTGTAGATGGTCAGGTAGTAGAAGACGTCGCGGTTGTGATCGCCGTCTGCGTCGTAGGCACCGACGCCGTACATCCGGGCAAGACCGGCCTGCACGATGTGCGTGACCTCGAACGCGAACGCTGGGTCGTAAGCGACGCACGCCGGGTTGGTCGACGCGAGCAGCAGCGAGTGGCCATCGGCGTGCTGTAGACCCTCACCGGTCAAGGTCGTCCGTCCGGCGGTGGCACCGAGGACGAAGCCGCGTCCCAGCTGGTCGGCGAGCTGCCAGAACTGGTCACCGGTGCGCTGGAACCCGAACATCGAATAGAAGATGTAGAACGGGATGGTGGGCGCAGCATGCGTTGCGTACGACGACGCAGAAGCGATCAGCGAGGCCATCGAGCCCGCCTCAGAGATGCCTTCGTGCAAGATCTGCCCGGTGGTCGACTCTTTGTAGGACAGCAGCATGTCTCGGTCGACCGCCTCGTACTCCTGCCCGTGCGGCGAGTAGATCTTGGCCGTCGGGAAGATCGAGTCCAGGCCGAAGGTGCGCGCCTCGTCCGGGATGATCGGCACGAACCGCTTGCCGATTTCCTTGTCCTTGATGAGGTCCTTGAACAGGCGCACGGTGGCCATCGTCGTGGCGATCTGCTGCTTGCCCGACCCCGCCCGCAACTCGGCATAGGCCGAATCTCCCGGCAACGTGAGCGGCTTCGCGCGGACGACCCGCTTGGGCACCGCCCCGCCTAGCGCAGCGCGCCGTTCCTTCATGTACGAGATCTCGTCGGACTTCTCGCCCGGGTGGTAGTACGGCGGCAGGTCGGCCTCAAGCGCCTCGTCGGAGATCGGCAGGTACAGCCGGTCGCGGAACGCCTTCAGATCGGCCTTGGTCAGCTTCTTCATCTGGTGCGTGGCGTTGCGTCCCTCGAAGGACTCCAGCGTCCACCCCTTGACGGTCTTGGCGAGGATGACCGTCGGCTGGCCGGTGTGCGCCCGCGCGGCCTCGAACGCCGCGTAGACCTTGCGGTAGTCGTGCCCACCTCGGGAGAGCTTGCGCAGGTCGTCGTCGGACATGTCCTCGACCATCCGGCGCAGCCGCGGGTCGCCGCCGAAGAAGTGCTCGCGGATGTACGCGCCGGTCTCGACGGTATAGGTCTGGTACTGGCCGTCCGGTGTCGCGTTCATCTGGTTCACCAGCACGCCGTCGGCGTCACGGGCGAGCAGCTGATCCCAGTCGCGCCCCCAGATCACCTTGATGACGTTCCAGCCCGCGCCGCGGAAGTACGACTCGAGCTCCTGGATGATCTTGCCGTTGCCTCGCACCGGGCCGTCGAGCCGCTGCAGGTTGCAGTTGATGACGAAGGTCAGGTTGTCGAGCTCCTCGCGCGCCGCGACGCCGATCGCGCCGAGCGATTCGACCTCGTCCATCTCGCCGTCACCGAGGAACGCCCAGACATGCGAGTTGGACGTGTCGGCCAGCCCGCGCGCGTGCAGGTACCGGTTGAACCGGGCCTGGTAGATCGCGCCGATCGGACCCAGGCCCATCGAGACCGTCGGGAACTCCCAGAAGTCCGACATGAGCCGCGGGTGCGGGTAGGACGAGAGCCCCAGCGGGGCGCGCGACTTCTCCTGCCGGAACCCGTCGAGCTGCTCCTCGGAGAGCCGGCCCTCGAGGTAGGCCCGCGCATAGATTCCTGGCGCGGCGTGACCCTGGTAGTAGATCTGGTCGCCCATTCCACTAGCGAGATCCTTGCCGCGGAAGAAATGGTTGTAGCCCACCTCGTACAGCGAGGCGGCACTGGCGTAAGTGGCGATGTGGCCGCCGACGCCGACCATCTTGTTCGCGCGCGAGACCATGATTGCGGCGTTCCAGCGGATGTAGGCGCGGATGCGGCGCTCGATGTCCTCATCGCCGGGAAACCACGGTTCGCGCTCGGGCGGGATGGTGTTGATGTAGTCGGTGGAGCGCAGCGCCGGGACGCCGACCTGCCGTTCGCGGGCCCGTTCCAGCAGCTTGAGCATCAGGAACCGAGCTCGCTGCCGGCCGTCTGAGTCGACGGCGGCGTCGAACGACTCGATCCACTCGCGGGTCTCTTCGGGATCGATGTCGGGCAGCTGGCTGGGCAGGCCGTCGGTAATCACGTTGAATCGGTCTCGTGTCACCCCACCAGTCAACACCTTTGCTGGCGAGCGAAGCGAACAACGGGTATTGAGCTCTGCCGGCGATCGAGCGAAGCGAGTGAGGCGCCCGCTAGGGTCAGGTATGGAGCTACCGCACGGTAATGCAGCTTGCCGCATCGTTCTGAGATCGGAAGGATATTTCTCGTGAGCACGAGCACCGCGCCTGGTGACGGGACGGGAGTCGCTTCGCGGATGGGTCTCAAGCGCGAGATGATCGTGATGGAGATCGGGTACGACGCTGATGTCGACCAGGCGTTGCGCGACCAGATCGAGGAGCACACCGGCGAGGAACTGGTCGACGAAGACTCCGACGAGGTTGTCGACGTCGTGCTCATCTGGTTCCGCGACGACGACGGTGACCTCACCGATCTACTCGTCGACGCGATCGGACCGCTGGCCGACGACGGCGTGATCTGGCTGCTCACTCCGAAGCGTGGCCGGCCGGGCTACGTCGAGGCCTCGGACATCAGCGAGGCGGCGTCGGTCGCCGGGCTGTCCGAGACCACGATCCTCACGGTGAGCGGCGAGTGGTCCGGCAGCCGGCTGGTTGGCCGACGTTCCGGTGCCAAGAAATGATCGAAGTCGGCCAGCAAGCGCCCGACTTCACCCTCAAGGATCAGAACAACGAAGAGTTCACCCTGTCCGCGCATCGCGGGCGGCAGGCCGTGCTGATCGTTTTCTACCCGTTGGCATTCACCGGTATTTGCACCGGTGAGCTGTGCGCCGTTCGTGACGACATCACCTCATTCCAGAATGAGGACGTGCAGGTAGTCAGCATCAGCGTCGACTCGGTGTACGCGCACAAGATCTTCAGCCAGCGCGAGGGATACGATTTCCCGTTGCTGTCGGATTTCTGGCCGCACGGTGCCGTCGCCCAGCTGTACGGCGTATTCAACGACACCACCGGATTCGCCAACCGAGGCACCTTCCTCGCCGACACGGACGGCATCGTGCAGTTTGCTGAGATGAACGGCCCCGGCGAGGGACGCGACGCCGATCAGTGGCTGGCCGCGATCAAGGCGCTGTAACGCGCGTCGCTTTCACGAGTGCGTCGATAGCCGGACGATCGGCGCCCTCGACCGGCCGAAGTACCTCGCCCCCGCGATCGACCCGCAGGCCGGTGTCGGCCAGATCACCTGCGATGTCATCGGCGGTGTAGAGCACATGCGGGTACTGCGGTCCGCCGGTGCCCTCGATCAGGTTTCGCGAGTCGTGTGCGATCACCAGCAGGACGCCGCCGGTTGCCAGTGCGGCGGCAGCGGCGCGCACCGCGAGCCGGCGTTCGGCGGTGGCGAGCTGCAGGTAGCACATCAGCGCGAGGTCGAACGCTTCGGAGGTCGCGTAGGCCGTCGCGTCGGCGACCTGCCAGTTGACCAGCCGATGCACGTCCAGCTCGCGGGCCTTGTCGATGGCGACCGGTGAGAAGTCGGCTGCGGTGACTTGCCAGCCCTGCACCGCGAGCCACCGCGCGTTGCGTCCCTCGCCACAGGCCAGATCGAGCGCGCGTCCGGGCGCCGCACCGGTCAGCTCCTGCTCAACCCAGCGATTCGGTGGAGTGCCCCACACGAGATCGGCGGCTCGGTATCGCTCGTCCCAGGCGGCGGCGTCCATCAGCGCAACGCACGGCCGTAGCGATCTGCCAGCTTGGCCGCGCGTTGCTCTTCGGCGGCGAGTTCGGGGGTATCCCCGGATTGGCTCTCCCGGCGCTCGGCGCGTGCCATGGCAAGGGGTGCGGCCAGCGCAAGGAGCGCAAACAGGTACCACTGGATGATGTAAGCGAAGTGCTGCGGCTCGACTGCGCCGCCAGCCGGATTCGACAGGCTCGGTGGCGGAATCACGGTCAGCCCGCGGGTACCGGGCTCGCCCTTTTTCAGGTCCGCGTACCCGTTGAAGACCGCTCCGCCGAGGCGCCCCGCCTGATCGGCGGGGTTGATCGAGAGCAGCTGTCCGCTGGGCAGACCGCCGGCCAGGTCGGTCTTGGTCTCACCGGCCTCGGCCTGGGCCCGCACCGAGACCACCCCGCTCGGCGGCGCAGGCACATCGCTCGGTGCCGAACCGTCGGCAAGCGCGGCCATGAAGCCCCGCACGATCAGCAGCGTTGCTGTCGACGTGCGCAAGGGTGTCAAGACGTAGAAGCCCTCGATGCCGCCGACGCTGCGCAGCCGGACGAGACCCTGGGCGGACGGGTCGTACGTACCGGTGGCGACCACACTGCGGAACCGGACCGCGTCGGCGCTCGGCGAGTGCCCGCCGACCAGCGGAAGGACCGCACGCACCGGGACGGCAGCATCGTGCGCGTTGGCAGTGAGCGCATCGTTCGCGCGGACCTTCTCATCGAAGCGGACGATCTGCCATGTGCCGGCGCCGACGCAGACCAGCGCAACGAAGACCATCACGATGGTCAGCGCCACGTAGCGTGGCTGGCGCAGCGTTGCGAGCGTCGTTCTCAACACCAGATCACGGTACGGGAAGTGCCCCGGGACGGATTCGAACCGCCGACTTTCTCGGTGTAAACGAGACGCTCTAACCAACTGAGCTACCGGGACGTGCGCCCGCGAATGTACCCGACCGGAGGGACGGGGGCTGTGCCGGAAGCGCCTCGAAGGTGATGGATTGCACCGTTTGCGCGGCAATGACGATGATCAGACGATGATCATTAGTGGCAATGCCTGGACGCGCCGATCGGTAGCGGTACGTTCAGGAAGTGATCGCCACGACGCCTTCGGTCATCTTGATCGACGACGTGTTCGAGGTGCGGATGCTGCTGCGGAGCGCGCTTCGGATCTCTGGACGCTACGACGTCGTCGCCGAAGGCAGCAACGGCGAGGAAGCCATCGAGCTGGCCAAGCTGAACCGTCCCGACGTACTCGTCCTGGACATGTCGATGCCGGTCATGGATGGTCTCGAGGCGTTGCCGCGCATCCTCGAGGTATCACCGCAGACCCGGGTCGTGGTCTACACAGGGTTCGACGAGCGCGGCCTTGCCGAGCAGGCCCGGGCGTTGGGTGCGGCCGGGTTCCTGCAGAAGTCCACCTCGCTCGACGCGTTCGTGAGCGATCTCGACGATTTGTTGGCCGCCGACCTCAGCGGTCTCGAACCGGTTCCGGACGCCCTCCCCGATGCCGACCTGGCGGCCCAGCTGTCCGGCGTGAGCATCGACATTCTCAACGAGCACCTCGAGCGATTCCGGGAGGTGTTCGAGGAGGCGACCATCGGGATGGCCACCATGACGCTGACCGGACGGCTCGTGCGCGCCAACAGGGCGCTGGCCCGGCTGGTCGGGCGCTCGATCGATGACCTCATCGGCGTGCCCTACATCGCGCTGACCGACGGCCTTTCCGACGAAACGATGCACGCCGCGCTGACCGCCCACATTGACGGGGCCGACGTTGTCCAGGTCGAGCACGACGCGCGTGTCGGTGGCGCGCTGCGTCGGTTTGCAGCGACGATCGCGGTAGCGCGCGACAGCAAGCTGCGGCCGTTGTACTTGTTCGTGCAGGTGCAGGACATCAGCGCCCAACGCCGCGCAGAGGAAGCGCTCCGTACCAGCGAAGAGCGCTTCGGCATGCTCGTCGACGCGGTGGAGGACTACGCGATCTTCATGCTCGATCCTGACGGCTACGTCGTCAGCTGGAACTCCGGGGCGCAGCGCGCCAAGGGCTACTCGGCCGAGGAAATCATCGGACAGCACTTCCGCACCTTTTATCCGCCGCAACAGCAAGCCGCCAAGCATCCCGAACACGAGCTCGAGATCGCCAAGGCCGAAGGTCACTACGAGGAGGAGGGCTGGCGGGTCCGCAAGGATGGCAGCACCTTCTGGGCGAACGTGCTGATCTCCGCGGTGCGCGACTCGACCGGCCGGCACGTCGGGTTCGCGAAGGTGACCCGCGACATTACCGAGCGACGCGCGATGCTCGAGCGGCAGGAAGCCGCGCGACAAGCCCTTGCTGACGCCAACAGCCAACTCGAGGAAGCCAACCGCCGGCTGGCGCAGGCCGCCGCCGAACAGGCCCAGTTCGTCGCGGTGACCAGCCACGAGCTGCGAAACCCGATCAGCGTGCTCGCCGGAGCGAGCGCCATGCTGGTCAACAGCTGGGAAGACCTGACTGCCGACGAACGCAGCGAGATGTTCGAGTCGATAACCACGTCGTCCGCGCGCCTGAGCCGGCTGCTCGCTGATCTGCTGACCAGTTCGCGACTCGAGTCCGGCGCGATGGAACTGCACCTGCAACCGGTCACGCTGGCGCCGCTGCTCGAACGCGTTGCATCGACGACTGCCCGCTCCTTCCCGGCCGCTGAGCTCAAGGTCGAGTGCCCGCCAGAAATCGTGCTGGAAGCCGACTCCGACCGGCTGACCCAGGCGATCGAGAACCTCGCGCTCAACGGCGTCCGGCACGGGAGTGGAACCGTGCTGCTGGCTGCAGGCGCCTGGGCGGACCGCATCGAGATCACGGTGTCCGACGAGGGAGAGGGCGTCCCTGCCGTGCTGCTGCCCCGGCTCTTTGAGCGTTTCGTCACCGGTCGACGGCCGGGTGGCACCGGTCTCGGGTTGTTCATCGTGCGCGAACTCGTCCGGGCGCACGGCGGCGACGTTCGCTACGTACCCGGCGATCGGCCGGCATTCGTCATCACCTTGCCGACGCGGGCGGTGGCAGCGCAGTGACAGAATTGATCCGGGTCCTGCTGGTCGATGACGCCAGAGAGACCCGAATGCTCATCAAGGTCGCGCTGCGCATGCGTGGCCTGTTCGACGTGGTTGGCGAGGCTGCCGAGGGCGGCCAGGCGGTGGCATTGGCCGAGCAGACCACGCCCGACATCGTCGTGTTGGATCTCGGTTTGCCCGATCTGGCCGGGCATGAGGTGCTCACCCGCATCCGCGCGGTGTCGCCCTCGTCCAAGGTCGTGGTCTTCTCCGGTGCCGACCCGAACGAACGGTCCTCGATTGCCGACCGGGTCGAGGGCTACGTCGTCAAGGACGCCGACGTCAGCTACCTTGTCGAGCTGCTGGTCGACGTGGCCGGAGTGCACGCCAAGCGCGCAACGCTCACTGGCCTGGACAGCCCCGCCAGCGTCAGCAAGGCGCGCGAGTTCGTCGCCGGCACGCTCGCCGAATGGGACAGCGGCGTCGACACCGGCGACGCCCTCGTCGTGGCCAGCGAACTGGTCACCAACGCGATCATCCACGGCCGCACGACGTGCGAGCTGCACCTGTCGATCACGTCGAACGCCGTGCGTATCGAGGCACGCGACGGTGGTGGTGGCACGCCGGATCCGATGGCGCCGAGCAAGACGGGCACGCATGGCCGCGGGCTGCACATCGTCGCAGCGCTGACCTCGGCGTGGGGAATAGAAGACATCCCGACGGGCGGGAAGATCGTCTGGGCAGAACTGGCCCGAGCGCTCTGACCAGTTCGGGTCAGGCCGGGTCGAGCTGGAAAACCTGGTCCAGTCCGGCAACGGTGACGCCTTGCTCACCCGAGCAGGCGCTGACCGCAGCCGCAGGCTGCCGCCGCGCTCGAGGGCGTCGGTGTGCACGTAGACGAGCACGGCCATCCCGCGTGAGTCCAGGAAGACACTAGGCCCAGGTCGACGACCACATCGCGCAGGTCGGGGTTGGCCGCAATGAAATCGGCGCCGCGGCGGCGCCAGTCGTGCTCGTCGCGATATCGATGTCGCCAACCAGACTGAGCACCGTCGAACCGTTCTCGGCGGGGTCGGGCATGGTGGGAAGCTCCTAGGTATCTGCGGATCGTTCGGACGCAATGACCTGATCGAGCCCGGTCAGGTCGAGTAATTGCTGCACGCGTTCGGGCACGTCGCGCACGATCATCGTCAGCCCCATCTCGCGGCAGAGTCTGAGCAGGTCGACCAGCAAGCTGAGCCCGCTCGAATCGACCATGCCGACCTCGGCGAGGTCGACGACGAACCGGCCCGCATCGTCATCGGCGAGCAACTTTTCGGCCTCGGCACGGAAGCCGTCCTCGGTGAAGAAGTCGACATCGCCGCGCAGGTGCAGCACGATGTCGCGCGGCGTGGCGTCAGCGGCAGGGGAGGTCATCAGGTCAGCCGTCGCGTCGCTTTTCAGCGACCCTCGATCTGGAACACGCGGTCGAGCCCGGTCCGCTTGAGCAAGGCGTCGGCATGTGGCGGGACACGGGTCAACACCATGTCGACGTTGTGCTCTCGGGTCAGCGAGTGCAGGTGCACGAGCAGCCCGAGCCCGCTGGAATCGATCGTTGACACCGCGGCCATGTCGACCACGAAGGTGCGGGGCGTCGATTCGCCAAGCAGGTCGGCGGCGGTGCGGCGGTATTCGGACTGAGTGAGCGCGTCGATGTCACCGGTCAATCGCAGGGTCGCCGAATCGCGTGGCCCTCCCGAAGCACCCATGCATCCGACCCTATCGGCGCGCGCGCCGCCAGGCAGCAGCGCGGTCGCCGCGCCGGGCACGGTCACCGAGGCGACCCGGTCGGTGACGACATTCGTGGTGGAATGGCCACCTCGGCCCACACCTGCTTCGTGCCGTGGTCGGCAGCGACACCCCAGTCGATGGCCAGCGCCGCGACTATCACCAGCCCGCGCCCTTTCGGATCGGTCGGTGCCGGATTCGCCGGGACGACGGCTCCGGCGGCGTCGTCGGCAACCTCGATCCGCACGCTCGACTCCTGCAGGCCGAGGAACAACTCGATCGCCGAGGAACCAGCGGTGACCGCGTTGGTCACCAGCTCGCTCGCAATCGTCGCCGCGTCATGGACGGCGTCATCGACATCACCGCGGTCCTCGAGGACGGAACTGAGCCGCCGGGTGCAGAAGTTGCGGGCTTGGCCGACCGCAAGCGGGTGGGGCCGCAACGGCTTGACCACCTGCCACACCATGCTCACCCACCCCACCGGTTGACCTTCAGAATTGTCCAAATCGTGCTACCCGGACATCGGGGCGTCCAATCGAAAGGGTGGCGCGAACCGCACCGGCAGGCTCAGGCGTGGTCGCCGCCGTCGCCGCGACCCTCGCCGGGTTGTTCGCGGGCGCGCCGGCGCTGTTCCTCGGCGCGCTTGCGCAGGCTGGCGAGGAATTCCTCATCGTCGTCGGGGTTGGTGGCTGGGCTCCGGTTCGGACGGTCATACTCCGGGAACCGGGACGCGGCGCCGCGGTTTCGTTGATTCGAATTGCTCGGCACTCCGGTGCGATCCCAGGGGCGGCCGGCGACGAGCCAGGCGATCGAGCCGACGAACGAGAACAGCAGGACGATAAAGACCCAAGCCAGCTTCGGCAAATTGCGGCAGGCGGTCTCAGGGGTCAGCACAACGTCGATGAAGCACCCGATCCACAACCCGGCGAGGATGAGCCCGCCGATCCCATCGAAGTACAGCATTGCGCCTCCCGTGCGGTGATCGTCCAACGGTACTGCGTCGCGGGGTAAGTTCCTCCCCGTGCCGCGGCTCGCCGACATCTTGTCCGTTATTGATGGCTGGTTCGATCCGAGTTGGGCCCAGTCGTGGGACGCCGTCGGCCTGGTGTGCGGCGATCCGGCCGAGCCGATCGACCGGATCCTGCTCGCCGTAGACGCCCTGCCGGCCACGGTCGACGACGCGCTCGCCCTGCCCGCGCAGCTGCTGATCACCCACCACCCGCTGCTGCTCGCCGGCGTGCACGGGGTACCCGCCGATGACCCGAAGGGAGCTCTGGTGCACCGCATGATCCGCGGCGGGCTGGCGCACCTGGTGGTGCATACGAATGCGGACGTGGCGAACCCCGGCGTCTCGGACGCGCTCGGGGCGCGACTGGGTCTGGCCGACCTGCGGCCGCTCGAGGTGCAAGACGGCGAGCCGATGGACAAGCTGGTCGTCTTCGTCCCGCTCGAGCACGCCGAACGGCTCATCGATGCGCTCGCGGCGTCAGGGGCCGGCGCGATCGGCGATTACGACCGGTGCGCGTGGACGAACGAGGGGAGCGGGACGTTCCGGCCGCTGGCCGGCGCCGACCCCACGATCGGCCGGATCGGTCAGATCGAGGTGGTACCTGAGGCGCGGGTTGAAATGGTGGTTCCCGCGCGGCGGCGCAGCGCTGCCGTGGCTGCGCTACGTGCCGCGCACCCGTACGAGGAGCCTGCCTTCGACCTGTTGCGGCAATCGCCGCTGCCGTCGCGACGCGGGACCGGCCGGATCGGCGAGCTGCCGGCACCGATGACCCTGCGGGCGTTCACCGCGCATGCGGCGGCCCGGTTGCCGGCGACTACGTGGGGGGTTCGTGCGGCCGGCGATCCCGATCGCGATGTTCGCACGATCGCCGTCAGCGGCGGCGCCGGCGGATCGCTGGCGGGGCTGGCCCGCGAGTCGGGCGCTGATGTGCTGCTGACCGCCGACCTGAAGCACCACCCCACGGTCGAGGAGGTCAGCGAGCGTGCGCCGGGCGGCATCGCGCTCGTCGACGCGGCCCACTGGGCGACCGAGGCACCGTGGCTCGATGAGGTTGCGGTGCGAATGCGCAATCACTTCGGCACTAGCGTGGACGTGCTGGTCTCGCAGCGAGTCACCGATCCGTGGACGCTGCATGAAATGTCAATCCGGGAAGAGAGCACGTGAACGCTGACCCCGCTGTGCAGCTGCGCCTGCTCGATCTGCAGGCCGCCGACACCGCGCTGGCGCAGTTGGCGCACCGGCGCATGACGCTGCCGGAACTGGCTGCGCTGGCTGAACGCAGCCAGCGAGCAACCCGGCTCGCCGACGACATCGTCGACGCCGAAACGCGGGTCGGCGACATGGCCGACGAGCAGCGCCGGTTGGAGAACGAGGTCGATGCGGTGCGCGCCCGCGCGGCTCGTGACGAGCAGCGGCTGCAGACCGGTGGGCTGCCGCCGAAAGATCTCGAAGGTTTGCAGCACGAGGTGACCACCCTGGCCCGGCGCCAGTCGAGCCTGGAGGACGATCTGCTCGAGGTGATGGAGCAGCGTGAGGGGGCCGACGCCACGCTGGACGAGCTGACCACCCAGCGCACGGTTCTCGACGG
>DASRSG010000070.1:0-15877 GCA_035656595.1 Jatrophihabitantaceae bacterium
CGTGCCGAGGCGCGTTCGGGTACTCGCGCTGCACCGCATCGACGATCGTGGCTGCGAATCGATCCGCAATCACAGTCAGCACCGTCATGATCCACAGCGTAGGCGTGGAACCTAACTCCATGACCGGCCGTTCTGCACGTATGGACGCCGCGCAGGTCGCACTCGACCCGCGTGGTCTGCGCCGATCGACGCGCCTGGCCTGTGTTCTTGTCGGCGTGTTGTGCGCGATCGGCGTGCTCTCCGGGGCGGCCCAGCATGCCAGCGGAGTCACGCATCATCGCGCGCCGCACATTGCTGCGATCTCGACACTGGCCGACGGCCACGGCGCCAGCGTGCGCACCGACCAGCATGCTGTTGCGGCCTCGGCCAATCCGCTTCGGCAAGACCTGCGCTTCGCGCGGGCCGCTTCTACACGCGCGACTTCGGTCGCGGTCGTCCCGGTCGACTCTGTCCGGACGAGAGGACCGCCGGCGCTGGCGTGAGCCAGCCCACCGTCCCCTTGTCCACAGGAGTCCTTATGAGCCCGACCCCTGCGCCGGCCGCGTTCGACGCGCCGACGCCTGTTCAGCTAGCCAATTTCGGTGACCAACTCGAGGAGCAGCGCCGGTTTCGCCTCGACCAGCTCGAGGAGCTGCGCGCGATCGATCCGCACAACACCAGCGAGGTGACCGAGGTGCTTGCGGCCGGGGCGCGGACCGCCCTGCACGACGTGCTCGCCGCCCTGCACCGCATCGATGCGGGGACCTACGGCATCTGCACCGACTGCGGCTCGCGGTTGCCCATCGAGCGGCTCGAGATCCTGCCGCAGGTGGGTCAGTGCCTGCCGTGCCGGCGCGGGGCCGACGTCAGATCCGGCCGCTGACCACCGTGCGGTTGCCTGCCTTGTCCTTGGCGACCGCACGGTAGGTCCCGGCCTTCTGGTGGATCTTGCACGATGCGACACCTGAGAGCGGGTCGGTCGCGCGGCAGTGCAGCTTGCCGCCCGACCTGATCACACTCAGCGTCGGCTTGTGCTTGTCGATGTTGATCTGCTTGACGCGGACGGTGGTCGAGCCGCCGTTCGCGGCCGTGGTGGTGGCACTACCGCGCTGATCGCGGCCGCTGTGCCCGAAGCGCAGCGGCGACGGGCACTTGGTGCGCGAGCCGCGCGGCGTGCAATGGAACACGACCCGCACCGCGGTGCGGTACCAGCCGTATTTCGTCTTGGGCGCCTTGCTCTTGATCGATTTGGTCATGCCTGGGTCACGCCGCTTGATCGTGTCGTGCGACCCGCCGTACAAGCTGTCACCGCTGTAGGTGGCCTTGACGATCCGGGTCTTCCCGGGCTTGACGTGGTACTCGAGTTTCACCGTGATGGTCGAGTCGCCGGGTTGCACCGCGGGCAGCTGCTTCATCCCTACCGTCTTGCCGTCGACCGAGAAGGCGACCGTTCCGGTCGGGCCGGGCAACGGTGGCACCGTCCACCCCACGATCGCGGTGATCGACGTGCTGTCGACAGTGGCCGTTGTCGTGGTTGCCGGCGGAGTCAGCGCGGACGCGGCCTGCTGGCCGCCCACCATGAGCACGGCAGCGCACGAAATGGCGACGATGGTGCGGGCAAGTCTGGTCATGGACGAATCCCTCCCTGAGCAAGCCGGACGCTAGAGCGCCGGGTGCCACACCGCAACCGCAGGTCGCCGGCGCCGGCTACTAGTGTCCCAGCGATGAGCGTCCCCACCGTTCCAAGCGAACCACCCGAGCCGGCACCGATCCCGGACGCCGAACCGGCACCCGAGACCACCGACGACGCCCGTCGCGCGGCCGAGGTACTCAAGCGGCTCACCGGCATCGAGCGCCACGATGTCGCCATCGTGCTCGGTTCGGGTTGGGTGCCGGCGATCGATGTGCTCGGCGAGCCCGATGCCGAAATCCTCGTCACCGATCTGCCAGGTTTCGTGCCGCCCGCGGTTGAAGGCCATGCCGGGACGATTCGGTCGATCGAGGTCGGCGGCAAGCGGGTGCTCGCATTCCTCGGCCGCACGCACTTCTACGAGGCGAAGGGCGTCGAGGCGGTCGTGCACGGCGTGCGGGTTGCCGCGGCGGCCGGGTGCGGCGCCATCGTGCTGACCAACGCGTGCGGCGGGCTGCGCCCCGGACTGGCCGTCGGCGATCCGGTGCTGCTCAGCGATCACCTCAACCTGACCTGGCGCACCCCGCTGATCGGCCCGCGCTTCGTCGACCTGACCGATGTCTATTCCCCGCGGTTGCGCGCCCTGGTCCGCGAGATCGATCCGTCGATCACCGAGGGGGTCTACGCGATGTTCCCCGGGCCTCAGTACGAGACGCCGGCCGAGGTGCGGATGGCCGGCGTCCTCGGCGCCGACCTGGTAGGCATGTCGACGGTGCTCGAGGCGATCGCGGCGCGTGCCCAGGGCTGCGAGGTGCTCGGCATCTCGCTGGTCACCAACCTCGCCGCCGGCCTCGGCGACCCGCTCGACCACGAAGAGGTGCTCGCGGCGGGCAAGGCTGCAGCCGCGCGCATGGGCACGCTGCTGCAGCAGTTGATCCCGCAGATCTGAAAGATATGAAAGATATGAACGCAGGCGCGATGGTTCTGCTGACCGGAGCGGCGGGGACGATTGGCACCTCGTTGCGTTCGGCGCTGCCCGAGCTCGGCTGGACGCTGCGCTGCCTCGACCGCGAGCCGGGCGACGGGATCACCGTCGGCGACGTCACGTCGCCGGCGGATCTGGACGCGATCGTGCCGGGCGTCGAGGCGATCGTGCACCTGGCCGGTCAACCGACCGAGGCGCCGTGGCCGGTGATCCGCGAGGCGAATCTCGACGGCACCTTCCAGGTGTTCGAGGCGGCGCGCCGGCACGGGGTGGGCCGAGTCGTCTACGCCTCGTCCAACCACGCCGTCGGGTTCACCCCGCACAACGGCGAGCTGGCCGCCGATGTGCCGCCGCGGCCGGACACGCTGTACGGAGTCAGCAAAGTGTTCGGCGAGGCGCTCGGGAGGTACTACGTCGATCGGTACGGGCTACGGGTCGCGTGCCTGCGCATCGGCACGTTCGCCGAACGCCCGCCCGACCTGCGCGCGCTGTCGACCTGGCTCTCGCCAACCGACTGCGCACGGCTGGTCGATGCGTGCCTGCGGGCCGGCGATCTCGACTATTCGATCGTGTGGGGGATCTCGGCGAACACGCGGCGGAGCTGGTCGCTGGCCGCCGGGAACGCGCTCGGCTACTTCCCGGCTGATGACGCCGAGGTCTACGCCGGGTCACTGCCCGACGCGCAGCCGTACCCGTCCGATGCGTTCGTCGGCGGTGGGTTCACCTGCGAGGGCTTCGGGATCGACGAGGTGCGGTCGCGATGGTGAGCAGATGGTGAGCAGAGCCGAGATTGAAGCGTGGATCGCCGACGACGTTGATCCGGCCGCTGCCGCGCAGTTGCAGGCGCTGGTCGACGCCGGGGACGAAGCGGAGCTCTCCGATCGGTTCAGCGGACCGCTGACGTTCGGCACGGCGGGCCTGCGCGGTCCGTTGCGGGCCGGCCCGAACGGCATGAACCGCACGGTCGTGCGCCGGGCAGCGAGCGGCCTCGCGACGTGGCTGACCCACCAAGGCTTTGCCGGCCGACCGGTCGTGGTCGGTTTCGACGCCCGCTACGGGTCGGCGGATTTCGCGCGGGATTCCGCCGAGGTCGTGGCCGCCGCCGGCTTCGCCGCGCGGCTGATGCCCGCCCCACTACCGACGCCGGTCACGGCCTTCGCGGTGCAGCGCTTCGACGCCGCGGCCGGTGTCATGGTCACGGCGTCGCACAACCCGCCCCAAGACAACGGGTACAAGGTGTACGCAGCCGATGGGGCGCAGATCGTGCCACCTGCCGACACCGAGATCGAGTCGGCCATCCGCGCTGTCGGATCGAGCCGCACGATCCCGCTCACGGCCGCCGGCGTCACCGAACTCGACGACTCGATCGTCGCCGACTACGTGGCCTCGGTGGCGGCGCTGGTCGCGCCCGGTCCGCGCAGGCTGTCGATCGTGTACACCGCGATGCACGGCGTCGGCGCGCAGATCGCGCAGCGCGTGTTCGCCGCCGCCGGGTTCGCGCCGATGGTCGCAGTGCCGCAGCAGGAGCATCCTGATCCGGATTTCCCTACCGTGGCGTTCCCCAACCCCGAGGAGCCCGGCGCCCTCGACCTGTCCTTCGACCTCGCCGCGTCGGTCCGGGCCGATCTGATCATCGCGAACGATCCGGACGCCGACCGCTGCGCCGTGGCGGTGCCACTGCCGTCGGGATCGTGGCGGATGCTGCGCGGCGACGAAGTCGGCGTGTTGCTGGCCGACGCGCTGATGCGCAAGGGCATCCGCGGGACGTACGCAACCACGATCGTGTCCTCGTCGTTGCTGGGCAGGCTGGCCGCCGCACGCGGTGTCGGGTATGCCGAGACGCTTACCGGGTTCAAGTGGATCTCGCGCGCGGCCCCGGATCTCGTCTACGGCTACGAAGAGGCGCTCGGCTACGCCGTCGCGCCGTGGCTGGTGCGCGACAAGGACGGGCTGAGCGCCGCCCTGCTCGTCGCCGAGCTGGCCGCCTCACTGCGCGCAGCCGGATCGTCGCTGCTCGGCCGCCTCGACGAGCTCGCCGCCGAGTTCGGCCGCTACGCCACCGATCAGCTGTCCGTGCGGGTCACGGAGCCGGCCGAGATCGCCGATGCGATGCAGCGGTTGCGCGCCGCGCCGCCGGCGAGATTGCTCGGCCGGCCGGTAGACGTCACCGACCTGCTGCCCGACGCCGATGTCGTGCGGCTGTCCTTTGCCGGCGGCCGGGTGGTGGTGCGGCCGTCAGGCACCGAGCCGAAGCTGAAGGCCTACCTCGAGGTCGTCGAGGCCTCCGGGTCGGCCCTGATCGCCGGCGCTCGGCTGGCCGACCTCAAGTCAGAGATGGCCGCGGCGCTCGGGCTCTAGTTCGCCGCGTCGAGCATGCGCTGCAGGGTCGCCATCCCGCGGCTGGCCGACGATTTCACCGAACCGGCCGAGATGCCCAGCGTGTCGGCGATCTCGCGCTCGGACAGTCCGGCCCAGTAGCGCAGCACGAGCACCTCGCTCTGCCGCGCGGGCAACGCCCGTACTGCAGCAAGGACGGCGCGGTGCTCGTCGCGCAGCAGCGCGTCGTGATCGGCGCCCGGACCGGCCGCCGGCTCGGCCACCTTGAGGTGCTTACGGGCCACCTGCCGGCGCCGGATCACCGAACGCGCGAGGTTCAGCACGGAGGTCCGCAGATAGGCCAGCGCCGCGTCCGGTTCGCGCAACCCGTCGGCCTTGCGATGCAGAGCCACGAACGCGTCCTGAACGACATCCTCGGCGCTGGCGACATCGTCGACGAGCAGCACCGCCAGGCGCACCAGGTAGCGCCAGTGCAGCCGATACAGCGTGGGGACGTCGACAGCGCCACCGGAACGGGACTCGGCCCGAACCGGGTCGACATCACCACCCGAGGTCACGGCGATAAAGGCTGCCACATCGCGTACTGAGCCAGAATTGTGCCGCTCGTCCCCGCCTGAGTGCGGACGGCCCGTCACGCGGTCCAGGAGGCGAGCACCGGCACCTGACGCAGCGCCCCGCTGGCGCTACGGACCTGCGCCTTGAGTAGCTTGCCGCTCGCGCTGCGCAGCCCCGCGGTCTCTGCCGACGCGCACTGGTAGCGCATCGGCACGCCGTGCACGATGCGCGCAGTCCCGGTGGTCACCAGGCAGCGCTCGCCACCGGAGAGCTCGATCGCCCACGGCGAGGAGATCTTCAGCGGCGCCCCGGGCTTGGGCAGGCTGGCGCTCAGCCGCAGCACAACCGCTCGGCTCCATGGGTCGGCGAAGCACGCGACGGTGTGCTTGGCCGACCCGGGGACCACGAAGCACGGGTCGAGCAGCCGGTTGCCGGCAAAGCAGCGGTACGCGCCGCGCGAGGGCACCGTGATCGACGATGCGAAACAGGTGCCCGAGCGGTGCGCCACAACCCCCGCTGCGGGCGCACCGCTCGAGTCGAAGGCCGCGAACACGTGGGTGGCCGTGGTCGCGGCGGCAATCGGAGCGACGGAGGTGGATGTGCCGGTTGCGGATTGGGTCGACACCGCGCGTGCCGCGGTGCGGGCCGGGTCGGACGCGCAGCCGGCCAGCAGCGCGACCGCTACGGCGGCAACCGCCAAGCAACCCACGCGCGGGCGCCATCGCTGCTTCACGCGGCGCCTCCGGCTTCTCCAACACGTGCTCTCACCTGTATTGACGCGTGAGGAGCGCACAAGGTTGCACAAGCGCGCTGTAGATCAGCTTTGAAAATGCTTGCCGACTGAAATGCGCGATTTCTGGGTATATGGGCAGACAGCCGATCAGGAGGTTCGGGCCATGACGCAGGCTGCCGCGACCGGGCGGGACGACGAGCGGATCACCCCTGAGGCGCGGCGCGCAGTCATGGCCGCGTTCCTCGGCTGGACGATGGACGCCTTCGACTATTTCCTGGTCGTGCTCGTCTATGCCGACGTCGCCACCGAGTTCGGCGTCTCGCTCACCCGGATGGCGTTCCTGACCACGGTCACGCTGATCATGCGCCCGGTCGGCGCCGCGATCTTCGGGGTGTGGGCGGACAAGGTCGGGCGCAAGAAAGTGCTGATCATCGACGTCTGCTTCTACTCCCTCGTCGGCTTCGCCTGTGCCTTCGCCCCGAACTTCACCGTGCTGCTCGTGCTGCGACTGCTCTACGGCATCGGCATGGGCGGCGAGTGGGGCCTCGGCGCGTCGCTGGCGATGGAGGCGGTGCCGCCGAAACGCCGCGGCATGGTGTCCGGCATCGTCCAGCAGGGTTACGCGGTCGGCTACATGCTCGCCGCTGTCGCCTATCTGGTGATCAGCAACTACACCTCGTGGGGCTGGCGCGGCCTGTTCGCGTTCAGCATCGTGCCGGCCGCGCTGTCGCTGTTCCTGCGGACACGCGTCAAGGAGTCCGAGGTCTGGGAGCAGACCCGCGAGAACACCGTCCGCTCGAAGACGACGCTGCGCCAGATCCTGTCCCAGCCGGCCGTGCTGCGTCGCTTCATCTACCTGATCGCGCTGATGACGGCGTTCAACTGGATGAGCCACGGCACGCAGGACATCTACCCGACGTTCCTGAAGGACGGTCTGCACTTCGCCCCGAACACGGCGCTGTACATCGCGATCTTGTACAACGTCGGCGCGATCCTGGGCGGGACGATCATGGGCACCCTGTCCGAGCGCTACGGCCGCCGGGTGATCGTGATCGTCTGCGCGGTGCTCGGCCTGCCGCTCCTGCCGCTGTTCGCCGCGTCGACATCGATCGGACTGATCTGTCTGGGGTCGTTCCTGATGCAGTTCGTCGTGCAGGGCGCGTGGGGTGTCATCCCGGCACACCTGAACGAGCTGTCGCCCCCCGAGATCCGCGGCTTCTACCCGGGCGTTACCTACCAGCTGGGCAACTGCCTGGCCGCGTTCAACCTGCCGATCCAGGAGCGGCTGGCCGCGAGCCACAGCTACACCTTCGCGATCGGCTCGACGATGGTCTGCGTGTTCGTCGCGGTCGCCGTCCTCGCCGCAATCGGCAAGGAGGCGCGCGGCGGACGACTGTCGACCGGGCAGGAGCAGCAGAAGCCGGTGCCAGCCATGAGCTGACGGGCCCGTAGCCTCGTTTCACGTGCTCGATCTTGGTGTCATCGCGGCTGTCTTCGGGCTCGTCTTCGTTGCCGAACTGCCGGACAAGACCGCCGTCGCCGGGCTTGTCCTGGGCACCAAGTTCCCGGCCCGCTGGGTCTTCGCCGGCGTCGCGGCAGCGTTCCTCGTCCACGTCGTCATCGCCACCGCCGCCGGGTCATTGCTTGCCCTGCTCCCCCGCCGTCCGGTCGAGGCTGTGGTCGCCGCACTGTTCCTGCTCGGCGCGGTGCTCGTGTGGCGCGAGGGCATGGCCCAAGAGGAGGAGGATGAGGAGGCCGTCGCGGCGGTTCCGGAAAACGCCGGCTTCGCGCGTGTCGCGACGCTCGCGTTCGGCGTGATCTTCCTTGCCGAGTGGGGCGACCTCACCCAGATCCTGACGGCCAACCTCGCCGCGAAGTACCACGATCCCTTGTCGGTCGGCATCGGCGCGGTACTCGGCCTGTGGGCGGTGGGCCTGCTCGCGATCCTGGGGGGCAAGTCGCTGCTCAAGGTGCTTCCCATCAAATGGATCACGCGCATCGCCGCGATCGCGATGGTGGCGCTGGCGATCTTCTCCGCCGTCGAGGCGATCCGGGGCTAACGCCCGCTAGCGCGGCCCGAACTGACGGTCACCGGCGTCGCCGAGGCCGGGCACGATATAGGCGTTCTCGTTGAGCCGCTCGTCGATGCTCGCGGTGAACAGCCGCACCGGCAGCCCGCTCGCCTCGAGCGCAGCGACGCCGTCGGGCGCGGCCAGCGCGCAGATCACGGTGAGGTGATCGGCGCCGCGCGCCGAGAGCAACTGCAGGCAGTGCAGCAGCGATCCGCCGGTGGCCAGCATCGGGTCGAGCACGATCACCGGGCGGCCGGCGAGCGAATCCGGCAGCGAGGCCATGTACGGGTGCGGTTCGTGCGTCTGCTCGTCGCGCGCGATTCCGACGAAGCCCATCTGTGACTCGGGCAGCAGGTTGAATGCCGCCTCGGCCATGCCCAGCCCGGCACGGAGCACCGGGACGAGCAGCGGCGGGTTGGCTATCGCCGTCCCGGTGGTGGGTGCGACCGGGGTGACGATCGGGACCTCAGCGCGCTCCAGATCGCGGGTGGCCTCATAGACGAGCAAGGTGGCGAGCTCACGCAATGCTGCGCGGAACTCGGCGTTGCTGCTGTTCTCATCGCGCATCACGGTGAGCCGCGCCTGCACGATGGGGTGTTCGACAACGGTGGTCTGCACGATGCAACCCTATCGGCGCGCGCTCACTGCGACTGGCGCGCGCGGTGTGCTGACGGTCGCCGGGTCGGCTGTCGCCGGCGTCGGAGTGACGCTCGTCCGCAATCCCCATGCGGACAGGCTCCTACGATGGGCGGGTGACCGTAACCTCCGATCGTTCGACACTGCACGATGTCACGAGGGACGACTCGTCCCTGCGACGCTTCCTGCACGGACTTCCAGGCGTCGACCAGGTCGGCGCTGAAGCGCGCGCCGCCGGTCTGGCGACACGCAGCATCAAGACCTCCGCTAAGGCGTGGGCGATCGACACCGCCATCGCGATGGTCGACCTCACCACGCTGGAAGGCGCGGATACGCCGGGCAAGGTGCGCTCGCTGTGCGCCAAGGCGATGCGCCCTGATCCCGGTGATGTGTCGGTGCCACCGGTGGCCGCGGTCTGCGTCTATCCCGACCTCGTCGCCACAGCAGTCGACGCCCTGCGCGGGTCGTCGGTGCAGATTGCCAGCGTGGCAACCGCCTTCCCGTCCGGACGGGCGTCGCTCGAGACCAAGCTGCACGACGTCCGCGACGCAGTGGCCGCGGGTGCGACCGAGATCGACATGGTGATCGACCGTGGCGCGTTCTTGGCCGGGCATTACCTTCAGGTCTTCGACGAGATCGTCGCCACCAAAGCGGCGTGTGGCGGCGACGCGCATCTCAAGGTGATCCTCGAAACCGGTGAACTCGCGACACTGGACAACGCGCGGCGCGCGGCGTGGCTGGCGTTGCTCGCTGGCGGTGACTTCATCAAGACCTCGACGGGCAAGGTGACACCGGCGGCCACGCCGCCGGTTGCACTGGTCATGTTGCAGGCGGTGCGCGACTTCGCTGATCTCACCGGCGATGTGCGCGGCGTGAAACTGGCCGGCGGTATCCGTACGTCCAAGGAAGCGGTGCGGTACCTCGTGATGGTGAACGAGGTCGCCGGCGAGCAATGGCTCGATCCGCGCCTGTTCCGCTTCGGGGCATCCAGCCTGCTCAACGACCTGCTGCAACAGCGGCACAAGATGGCGACCGGGGCGTACGACGGTCCCGACTACGTGACGGTGGACTGACTCGTGGCGATCTTTGACTACGCACCCGCACCCGAGTCGCGTGACATCGCGCGGCTCAGGCCCAGCTACCAGATCTTCGTCGACGGCGCGTTCCGCGACGGCTCCGGCGAGGCAGTCAAGACGATCAACCCGGCCGACGAGGCACCGCTTGCTGAAGTTGCCGAAGCGGGGCCCTCCGACGTCGACGATGCGATCAAGGCCGCCCGACGCGCGGCGGATCCGTGGGCGGCACTGCCCGGTAAGGATCGCGGTAAGTACCTGTTCCGCATCGCCCGCGCGATTCAGGAGCGCGGCCGCGAACTTGCGGTGCTGGAATCGCTCGACAACGGCAAGCCGATCCGCGAATCGCGCGACGTCGACATCCCGACGGCGGCGGCGCATTTCTTCTACTACGCCGGCTGGGCCGACAAACTGGGCTATGCCGGCTTCGGACCGTCGCCACGACCGATCGGTGTCGCGGGGCAGATCATCCCGTGGAACTTCCCGTTGCTCATGGCCGCGTGGAAGATCGCGCCCGCGCTCGCGTGCGGTAACACCGTGGTGCTCAAGCCGGCCGAGACGACCCCGCTGACCGCGCTCGTCCTTGCCGAGATCATCGCTGAGGCCGATTTGCCCCGTGGCGTGGTGAACGTGCTGGCCGGCGGACCGGCCATCGGTCAGGCGCTCGTCGAGCATGACGGCGTCGACAAGATCGCGTTCACCGGTTCGACCGATGTCGGCAAGACCATCCAACGCACCCTCGCCGGTACGAGCAAACGGCTCTCACTCGAACTCGGCGGTAAGGCCGCGAACATCGTGTTCGACGACGCACCGCTCGATCAGGCCGTCGAAGGCATCGTGAACGGGATCTTCTTCAACCAGGGCCAGGTGTGTTGCGCGGGCTCGCGACTGCTGGTGCAGGAGTCGATCGCGGACGAGCTGATCGATGCGCTCAAGCGTCGGCTGAGCACGCTGCGCGTGGGCGATCCGCTCGATAAGAACACCGATGTCGGGGCGATCAACTCCGCTGCTCAGCTGGCCCGCATCCGGGAGCTGTCCGATTCGGGTGAGGCCGAAGGCGCGACCCGTTGGTCGCCACCGTGCGAGCTGCCCGATCGCGGGTACTGGTTCGCGCCCACGGTGTTCACCGGCGTCTCGCAGGCCAACCGCATCGCGCGCGAGGAGATCTTCGGACCGGTGCTGTCGGTGCTCACCTTCCGCACGCCCGACGAGGCCATCGAGAAGGCCAACAACACGCCGTACGGGCTCTCGGCCGGGGTTTGGACCGAGAAGGGTTCACGGATCCTGTCGATGGCCAACCGGCTGCGCGCCGGCGTGGTGTGGGCCAACACGTTCAACCGTTTCGACCCGGCCTCACCGTTCGGTGGGTACAAGGAGTCGGGCTTCGGCCGCGAAGGCGGCCGGCACGGGCTGGAGGCCTACCTTGACCACTGATCGGACCACTGATCGGACCACTGATCGGCTCGCGGTTCGCAAGACCTACAAGCTCTATGTCGGCGGCGCGTTCCCCCGCTCCGAGTCAGGACGGTCGTATCCGGTGTCGTCGAGCAAGGACGAGCTGCTGGCGCATGCCGCACAGGCGTCGCGCAAGGATCTGCGCGACGCCGTCACCGCCGCGCGCAAGGCGTTTCCTGGTTGGGCCGCGGCAACGGCCTACAACCGGGGCCAGGTCCTGTACCGCGTCGCCGAGATGCTCGAGGGACGCCGCGAGCAGTTCGCCGCGGAGGTTTCCGCGGCCGAGGGCGGGTCAGCAAAGTCAGCGCTGACGCTGGTCGACGAAGCGATCGATCGCTGGGTGTACTACGCCGGCTGGGCGGACAAGTACGCGCAGGTCGCCGGCGGCACCAACCCGGTCGCCGGGCCGTATTTCAACTTCTCGCTGCCCGAGCCAACTGGCGTAGTCGGAATAGTCGCCCCGCAGGATTCATCACTGCTGGGACTTGTCTCGGTGCTTGCCCCGGCGCTAACCACCGGCAACACCGTCGTCGTGCTGGCCGCCGAGACGCGCCCGCTGCCGGCCGTCTCGCTGACCGAGGTGCTCGCAACCTCGGACTTGCCAGGCGGCGTGCTCAACCTGCTCACCGGACGGGTTGCTGAACTCGCACCGTGGTTGGCCTCGCACCGCGATGTGAACGCGATCGACCTCACCGGCATCGATGCGCCCGATCGCGCGCCTCTGCAGATCGCGGCGGCGGACAACGTGAAGCGGGTCTTCGTGCCCAGGTCGACCAACTGGTCCGACGATCCGGGGATCACCCGGCTCGATGCGTTCGTCGAGACCAAGACGGTGTGGCACCCGATCGGCGTGTGAGCGCCGCTGGTCAGGTCGCGTCCTCCCAAGGGTCGTCGGTCCAGTGCCGCCAGCCGCGATCGCGCAGCCGGCAATTCGCGCCGTCGAGGGTGAGCAGCCGGTCGTGATAGTCGGCGACGACCAAGCTGTAGCCGACCGCCTCGAGGACGCGTTCGTGTTCCAATCGCGCAGACGTCGACCCCGGGGGGAGGCGGGCGGTCGGGCGGTGCCGAGCGGCGGGCCGGTAGGTTTCGGCCTATGACGACCGCAACGGGAGAAGCCACCATCGTCCCGATCACGCTGGCTCTGAACGGGCGGATCGGGCTGACGCTGTACGCCCCGCCGTGGGAGGACGAGGACGGCGAAGAGTGGCAGGGCTTCCTGGGCGACGGCTCGAAGATCCTCCTCTATCCGGGCCCGCGCGAATTGGCCGATTTCATCGCTTCGGGCGAGGAGAACGACCTCTCCGATCACCCCGCGTGGGGCTACGTCCAGAAGCTGACTCCCGACGATCTGCGGCCCGGCGGCGAAGACGCGTATGACCTCGACCAGGTGTACGACTGGGCTTCCGGCGAGCCGGATCCGGTGCACGTCTCGGCACTGGCCAACGTCGTGGACATGGTCGGCCGGATCGCCGATTGCTGCGACGACGGCGCGCTGCGCCGGCTGGTGGAAGGCACACCGGCCTATGCCGAACTGGTCGACGACGACGTCAGCTACCACGGCAAGGAGGGCCGGCGCGCGTGGAACGAACTCGGCGACATAATCGCCGATTCGTGGGAGCGCGCGATCGGCTACGTCGACCGCTGGCTGTCGTGGCAGGGCGACTTCTCCGCGAGCGACCTGGGCGCGGAGACGGTGTGGGATCGCGTCGACGCCGAACCGATCTCGATCCGCTTCGACGAGGTCACCTATTTCACCGTGCGCGGCTTCATACCGCGCGACACCGAGGAAGACCCCACCGCCGCGTTCATCGGCAACGAGGACTCGGTGGCGGTGTTCACCGAAGTCGCCGACCTGGCCAACTACTGCCGCATCGCGAAGGAACACGAACTCGTCCAGCTGGAATGGTGGTCAGAGCTCGCCGACGTCGACGACGACAACGTCTTCACTCCCGGACTCGACGCCAACTACGACCTGCGTAAGCCGTCCGGACGTGGGGCCGAGCTGGTGCACGAGCTGATCGCGTTCTGCGACCTCAACGTCGACGCGACAGTCCTCGACGGACCGTCCATCGATCGGGACGACTGGCGCAACGTCATCGACGAGGTCAGCGGCTGCTTCCAGCTCGACGACTGACCGGTCAGAGCACTCAGGCCCACACCGACCCGATGTCGCGGGTGTAGCTGCGCCCCACCAGCCTGCCGAACACGAACAGCACCGGCCTGGGGATCGTTGCGCGCAACGCTGCCGCGTTGTCCGCCGTACCGCCGTCCTGCAGCCAGGCCAGGAACCGGCCGCCGCCGACCAACCCCTGCTCGCGGCGCACCTGCTTCTCGGCCCGCTTCAGCGCCGGGGCGTCCAGGTTGTTCAGCAACAGCGGTTCCGACTCGCGCTCCTCGTGGGCGATGTGGGTTTCGAACGTCTCGTGCAGCTTGGTCACCGCGTTGCGGGCGGTTGCGGCGTGTTCGGTCGTCGGGTCTTCGCCCAGCGCGCGCATCGCGGCGTCGGCCGTATCGAGGGCGATGATCAAGTCGGCGTGCTCGCCCTTGAGCTCGGTGACGAGCTGATCGGTGCCACCGAGTTCACGGAAGGCCTCGAAGAAGAGGGTCTCCTCCGATTCGTGGTGGTGGTGCAACTCGGTGGTGAAGAACTGCCAGGCTCTGCCGAGTTCCGCCGCGCGCGCAGTGGAACCCGCAGGAAACCGGGCGAGTGCGTCCTCGAAACGCGACATGTCGCGCTTGAAGGCTGCGTGGATGATCACGTTCATCGATCGGTCGGCCGCCATGCCGTGACTGTATTGAGTCAGTCACCGACGACGAAACCCATTATCTCGCAAGATATGCACGAGCCTCGGGAGCAGCCGTGCGCACCGCGTCGGCGGCAGCGTCGTCGTCGCGGACCTGCGACTCGCGCTCGGCCTGCACCCTGGCGATGTACGACCTGACCTCGGTCTCGCGCGTGGCGTCGCTCCAATCGAGCACGTCGGCCATCAGGTCGGCCACCACGTCGGCACAGTCGACACCGCGGTGCGGGTACTCGATCGAGATGCGGGTGCGGCGCGTCAGCACATCCTCGAGATGCAGCGCACCCTCATGGGTAACCGCGTAACGGATCTCTGCGAGCAGATAGTCCGGTGCAGCCGGCACGGGTTCGAGCAACGACGGTGCAGCTCGGCCAGGATCGAGGACTTCGTGCAGCAACGACCCGTACCGGCCGAGAACAGAACGGATGCGATGCGGGTGCAGGCCGTACTCGGTGGCCAGCGAGTCGACCTGGTTCCGCAGCGCGTAGTAACCGTCGGCGCCGAGCAGCGGGACCCGATCGGTGCAGGACGGCGCGATGCGGCGCGGCAGATCCTCACTCGCCTGGTCGATCGCGTCCGCCGCCATCACCCGATACGTCGTGTACTTGCCGCCGGCGATTGAGATCAGCCCGGGCACCACGCGCGCGACCGCGTGCTCGCGTGACAATGCCGAGGTGTCCTCGGATTCCCCTGCGAGCAAAGGGCGAAGTCCCGCGTAGACACCTTCGATGTCAGCGTGCGTCAACGGTTCGACGAGCACGGTGTTGACCCGCTCGAGCAGGTAATCGATGTCGCTGCGGGTCGCGGCCGGATGTGCGAGGTCGAGATTCCAGTCGGTGTCGGTGGTACCGATGAGCCAGTGGTTCTTCCACGGGATGACCAGCAGCACCGACCTCGCGGTGCGCAGGATCAACCCGGCGTCGCCGGTGATCCGATCGCGCGACACCACGATGTGCACGCCTTTCGAGGCGCGGACGTGGAAGCGCCCGCGCGCTCCGGATAGCGCCTGCAGTTCGTCCGTCCACACGCCCGTGCAGTTGACCACGACACCGGCATGGACGGTGGTCTCGCGCCCGTCGTCAGCATCAGCCACCCGCACGCCGACGACTCGGTCGGACTCGCGCACGAACCCGGTCACCTGGGTCGACGAGCGCACGACGGCCCCGTAGTGCGCAGCGGTGCGGGCGACGGTCAGCGTGTGCCGCGCATCGTCTGCCTGCGCGTCGTAATAGCGAACCGCGCCGACCAGAGCATCGGCACGCAGTCCGGGGAAGACCCGCAACGCCGCGCGGCGGGACAGGTGTTTTTGCGCGGGCAGGCTGCTGCGCCCGGCCATCGTGTCGTACAGCGCGAGCCCCGCGGCGACGTAGGGGCGTTCCCAGGCGCGGTGCGTGAGCGGATACAGGAATGGCACCGGCTGTACCAGATGCGGCGCCAGCACGGTCACCATCAACTCGCGCTCGCGCAGCGCCTCACGCACCAGGCCGAACTCCAGTTGCTCGAGGTAACGCAGCCCGCCGTGGAACAGCTTGGACGAGCGGCTCGACGTTCCCGAGGCCAGATCACGCGATTCGACCAGGGCCACCGACAAGCCCCGCGTGGCCGCGTCCAGCGCCGCCCC
>DASRSG010000071.1:0-12357 GCA_035656595.1 Jatrophihabitantaceae bacterium
CGCGTAAGACCTCGAGCTTGCGGTCTCCGGTCATCATCGGCTGCAACTCCTCGCGGCTCGTCCTACGTCTTCAGCTTAGAGCGCAACGCGGTTGAAACCGCGCTGCTACTAGGGTTGCACCGGGACAGAGGGGGACGATCGTGATCTTCAAGCGGGTGCAGGACGGGCGTCCGTACCCAGATCACGGATTCTCCGCGCGTGATTGGGCCAACGTTGCGCCGCGCACGATTCGGCTCGAGGAGCTCACCACCACGAAGAAGGAACTGGCCCTCGACCAACTGCTCGACGAGGATTCGACCTTCTACGGCGACCTGTTCCCGCACGCCGTCCAGTGGCACGGCGAGATCTATCTAGAGGACGGGCTGCACCGCGCGCTGCGCGCGGCATTGGAGAACCGGCACACGATCCACGTCCGCATCCTCGATCTGGACGCGCTCGGCCGCAGCAAGCAGAGCCCGACACCGCCCAGCTGATCAGGCGAGCAGTTCGCGCACGACGGCGTCGGCCATCAGCCGGCCGCGTTGGGTGAGCACGACACGTCCGTACGCGGCCGCTGTGTGCTCGACCAGCCCCCAGTTCGCAAGCTGCGGAAGCGTGCCGCGCGCCGCCTCGGTCAGCTCCTCGGTCGGCAGTCCGTCACGCATGCGCACCCCGAGCATCACCCGCTCGGTGTAGCGCGCGATCGGGTCGAGGGTCTCGCGGCCGGCCGCCGGACTCTGCCCTGCCTCGACCAGCGCGGTGTAGCGGACGGGGTGCTTGACGTTCCACCAGCGCACGCCGCTGATGTGGCTGTGCGCACCCGGCCCGACACCCCACCAGTTGTCGTCGCACCAGTACAGCTCGTTGTGCCGGCAGCGGGCCGAGTCGGACTGCGCCCAGTTCGACACCTCGTACCAGTCGTAGCTCGCCGCCGTGAGCGTCTCGTCCGCCATGACGTAGCGGTCGGCCAGCACGTCGTCGTCAGGGGCAGGGACGACGCCGGCGTTGACCTGCCGGGCCAGCGCCGTGCCGTCCTCGACGACGAGGGCGTAGGCGCTGATGTGATCGGGTTCGGCAGCCACGGCCGCGTCGAGCGAGCGCTGCCAGTCGGCGTCGGTCTCGTACGGCGCGCCGTAGATCAGGTCGAGGTTCACGTGCTCGAAGCCCGCCGCATGTGCCTCGGCCACCGCCACTTCCGGACGGCCCGGCCGGTGCCGGCGGTCGAGCACCTCGAGCACGTGTGGGACGGCCGACTGCATGCCGAGCGACACACGGGTGAAGCCGGCCTCGAGCAGCTTGGCGAAGTAGCCGGGCGTCACCGTCTCGGGATTGGCTTCGGTGCTGATCTCGACGTCGTCGGCCAGCCCGAACTGCTCACCGATCTCGCCGATCACCAGCCCGAGATGCTCGGCGGGCAGCAGCGTCGGCGTCCCGCCGCCGAAGAAGATCGTCGACACCGCCGGGATGCGGTCTGCGAGCACATCGCCGTCGCCGAGCACGTCAGCGGCCAGCCGGATCTCATGCAGCACCGTGTCGGCATACGTCCCACGGCTCACGCCAGGTCCGAGCTCGGCGGCCGTGTAGGTGTTGAAGTCGCAGTAGCCGCACCGGGTGTCGCAGAACGGCACGTGCACGTACACGCCGAAGCGGACGCCGGTCGCGGCGTCCAGGGTGGTACGGCGCAACCGCCCGTCAGGAGGCGCGGGATCACCGGTCGGCAACGCAGAGGGCACGGATCCAGTGTGCGTCATGACCGCGCGGAATCCGGTCAGGACGGTGGACTGTCGGGCAGGTCGCGCATCGTCCGCAGCGGTGAGAAGTAAAGGACGAACACCGGCAGCAGGCTGCCGATGACCAACGCCCAGACCGCGGTGCGCGGGCCGAGTACCGAAGCCAGCGTGCCGCCGAGCAGCGCACCGAGCGGCATCGTGCCGAAGAGCACGAACCGCATCGTCGCGACAACTCGGCCGAGCAGGTTCGGCGGGCAGTATGCCTGCCGGAAACTGCCGATCGTCACGTTGTAGACCAGCACGCCCATGAGCATCACCACGTTGCCGACCACGAAGTAGATCAAGCCCAGCCCGCGCGAGGTCAGTGGGATCAGCAGCGCGAACGGCGTCGTCACGCCCATGCCGAGCCATACCGCGCGCGAGGTGCCGATCCAGCGCGCTACCGGACGTGCGATCGCCGCACCGATGACCGCACCCAGCCCGACGAGTGCGAGAAGCAGCCCGACGAGCCCGGCGGCAAGATGCACGCTGCGCACGAGGAAGAGCACGACAATTGCTTCGTAGCCGATGTAGAAGAAGTTGCCGAGCGCCGGCGAGATCGTCATGACACGCAATAGCGGGTCGGCCCGCACGTAGCGGGCGCCCTCGGCGATCTCGGCTCGCACGCTGCGCCGCTGGGCGAGGCTCGGGTCCGGCTCACTGGCTTGGATTCCGACCAGCGCGACGATCGAGACCAGGTAACTGACCGCGTCGGCGATCAGCGCGAACGGCGCCCTGAACAGTTGCACGAGCAAGCCGCCGATGCCAGGGCCGACAACGCTGGCGACAGCCTGGCTGCCCTGCAATTTCGCATTGCCCTCCGCGAGGTCGTCGCGCTCGATCAAGGCCGGCAGGAACGACTGGTAGGCGACCTGGAAGACGACCGTGGCGAGTCCGGTGGCCAGCGCTACCGCGCAGAGCTGACCGATCGTCAAGGCGTCGAAGGCGGCAGCCAGCGGCAGGCTGCCGATCAGGACCAGCCGCGCGACGTCGCACCAGATCAGCAGTGGCCGCTTGCGCGAGCGATCGACCCAGACACCGGCCGGCAGCCCGATGAGCAGCCAGGGCAGCCAGGCCAGAGCCGACAGCAGGCCCACCTCGAACGCGGAGGCATGCAGGTAGAGCACGGCGACCAGCGGAAGCACGACAGTGCTGATCGAGGTACCGACGTCGCTGATCGACTGGCCGATCCAGAGCAGCCGGAAGTCGCGGTGGTGAAGCAGCCCAGGACGGCGGTTTCGGCCGCCACCGGATACCGCTGCCGATGGTGCGGCGTCGGCGCTCACGGTGTGGCCGAAGTCGAGACGGTCGGCGCCTGAGCTGGCTGGTGGCCGCCGTCGGACTGCAGCGCGCGCACCGAGTAGCCGATCGCCAGCGCGACGATCAAGATGATCAGCGCGAGCAGTGGGCGGCGGACGCGGGGCACGGACGATCACTCTAGTTTTGACCAGGCCCACCGGTGCAGCAGACTGTGCTCGCGCCGCGGAATCGCGGCCTGACCAGCCGAAGGTGGACCATGGCAGTTTCCCGGCGCGTCGCGATCGTTGCTGCGGTCGTGTCGGTGATGGGGTTGCTCACCTGCCTCCCATCGCAGGCACAGCCTCGCCAACATGCCCGCTCGCGACTGCATTGGGCGCGGTGCGCGAGCGCCGACCTGCGGGCCGTCGGGGCGCGCTGCGCGACACTTCGGGTGCCGCTCGACTACAGCCGGCCCGCTGGGGCCAGCATCACCTTGGCCCTCGCGCGGGTGCGGCACAGCGTCCCGGCCTCGCGCTACAAGGGCGTGATGCTGACCAACCCGGGCGGCCCGGGCAGCGCGGGCCGCTACCTTGCCGGCATCGGCGCCTACGTCCCGCGCAACGCCGGCGCCGCGTATGACTGGATCGGAATCGACCCGCGCGGTGTGGGCGCGAGCCGTCCCGCTGTCTCGTGCAACACGCACTACTTCACGTTCAATCGTCCCAACTATGACCCCAGCCGACCGGCGAACCTGCAGGCGTGGCGGTCGCGCACCAAGCGCTTTGCGGCCGCATGCGGGCGCAACAACGGCGCGATCCTCGAGCACATGACCACCGCCGACTCGGCGCGAGACCTCAACGCGATCCGCATGGCACTCGGGGCTCAGAAGATCAACTTCTATGGCTTCTCCTACGGCACCTACTTAGGCCAGGTGTACGCCACGCTGTTCCCGACGCACATCGCGCGCATGGTGCTCGACAGCAACGTCAACCCGACCAGGATCTGGTACGGCGCCAATCTCGACCAGGACCGCGCCTTCCAGCGCAACAGCACGATCTGGTTCCGCTGGCTCGCGCGCTACAACGCCGTGTACCACCTGGGCAGCACCGAGCATGCCGTCGAGCAGCGGTGGTACCGCATCCGCAGCAGGCTTGCCAAGCATGCCGATCACGGCATCGGTCCCGACGAGTGGACCGATGTCTTCCTCGACGCCGAGTACTACCAGTCGACCTGGCTCAATCTGGCCCACTGGTTCGCCGGGTACGTGCACCGGCACGACTACAAGGCAATCCGCTCTGCCTACGCCGCCGCGCACAACGAGAAAGAATTCGCGGCCTACAACGCGGTGCAATGCACCGACGCTCAGTGGCCGAAGTCATGGCACACCTGGGCGCACGACAACAGCCGGGTGAACAAGAAGGCACCGTTCGAGACGTGGGCGAACGCCTGGTTCAACGCACCGTGCCTCTACTGGCCGGCACCCGCGCACCCTCCGGTCACGATCACCGGCAACGGCAAGCTTGGCGCGCTGCTCATCGACGAGACGAACGACGCCGCTACGCCGTACAGCGGCAGCCTCGAGGTGCGCAATCTGTTCCGCAGGTCGCGGCTGATCGCGCTGCCTGGCGGTACCTCGCACGCCAACTCGTTGTTCGGCGACGCATGCCTCGACAACCGCATCGCTGCCTACCTGAAGAGCGGCCGGCTGCCGCCGCGTAAGCCCGGCACCACGGCCGACGCGAAATGCGCGCCGCTCCCCCGCCCTCGACCCTGATCTGTCGCGTGGTTCGATCAACGCATGGGTGACGCTTGCGGAGCGAATGAGATCGATTGCACGCCGTCAGGCTTGATGGCGCCGACGACAGGCCCGAGCCGCGGGGTCCCCGCGAATCGCGGAACGTTCTTTGCGGTGCGATTTGGTGTAGTGCCGATGCGAGCGGCCCTGAGGAGGGATCATGAGTGAGGCGCTGTCAGCTGAGCCGGTCATGATCACCGGCGCCGGCGGCGACGAGATAGAAGCCTATCTCGCCCGCCCAGCCGAAGACACCAGCCGCGGCGGGGTGGTCGTGATCCACCACATGCCCGGCTACGACCGCGCCACCAAAGAGATCACCCGTCGCTTCGCCGAACTCGGCTACGACGCGATCTGCCCGAACCTCTACTGGCGTGAGGCACCGGGCGCCGCTGCGGATGACGCCGCTGCGACAGCGCGCGCCAAGGGCGGCGTTCCCGACGAGCGGTTGATCGGTGACGTCGGCGGCGGCGCCGAGTACCTGCGCGCGTTGCCGACGTCCAACGGCAAGGTCGGCGTCATCGGCTACTGTTCCGGCGGACGGCAGAGCGTGCTCGCTGCCTGCAATCTCGATCTCGACGCGGCCGTCGACTGCTACGGCGCCTTCGTCACCGGCACGCCGCCGGAGGGCTACCCGCTGCAGGTGACCAACCTGGTCGAGCAGATCCCGAACCTGCGCTGCCCGCTCCTCGGCATGTTCGGCAATGAGGACAAGTTCCCCTCGCCCGATCACGTGAACGAGCTGGAGCAGTTGCTCAAGGACAACGGCAAGAGCTACCAGTTCCACCGCTACGACGACACCGGGCACGGCTTCTTCGCCGTCGACCGCGCCATGTACCGCGTGGAGGCGGCCACCGACGGGTGGCAGCGCATCGCCGCGTTCTACGCCACGAACCTGGGCAGCTGAGTATGTGTACTTACGCAACGATGCAGTCGGCGATGACCGGGAGCGCGAAGGGCCCGAACGGTTCGTGGTTCAAGGTCACCGACGCCACGGTGTACTTCGATCACCCGGTGCACGCGATGGCCGAGCACACGTTGAACATCGATCTGGCCGATCCGTCGCTCGGTCCGTCCGCACGCGTGGCCGTCGAACTGACCGCTGCGTCGGCCCGCCAGCTGGTCAAGGCGATCGAAGGCGCCCTGGCCTCCGCACCACCGGAGCTGACCAGCTAGTTTCGACAACATGCGCGCCGCCTACGCCGAATCGATCGATGCCGAAAATCCGCTCGACGGCCTGGTGATCGGCGAGCGGCCAGATCCGACCCCGCCCGACGGGTGGACCCGGGTCGCGGTCAAGGCGGCCAGCCTGAACCATCACGACCTGTGGACGCTGAAAGGCGTCGGGATCAAGCAGGAGCAGCTGCCGATGATCCTCGGCTGCGACGCGGCCGGAATCGACGAAGCGACTGGCGATGAGGTCGTCGTGCACGCGGTGATCAACACGCCGGGCTGGACCGGCGACGACACCCTCGATCCAGGACGGACGCTGCTCTCGGAGAAGCACCAAGGCTCGATCGCGGAATACGTGATCGTCCCGGCACGCAATGTCGTGCCCAAACCGGCCGAGCTGTCATGGGCCGAGGCGGCATGCCTGTCGACGGCGTGGCTGACCGCATACCGGATGCTATTCACCCGGGCCCAGCTCAAACCCGGCTCGTCGGTGCTCGTACAAGGTGCGTCCGGCGGCGTCGCCTCGGCGTGCATCGCCATGGCGCGGGCTGCTGGCATGCAGGTGTACGCGACTGCACGCACGGAGGAGAAGCAGGCGAAGGCGCTCGAGCTCGGCGCACACGACTCGTTCGCGTCCGGTGCGCGGCTGCCGGAGCGGGTCGACGCGGTGATGGAGACGGTCGGCGAGGCGACCTGGTCGCACTCGCTCAAATCGCTCAAGCCCGGCGGCAAGCTCGTCGTGTGCGGGGCCACCTCGGGCCCGAACCCGCCGGCCGACCTGAACCGGGTCTTCTTCCTGCAACTGCAAGTACTCGGCTCGACGATGGGCACCAAGGCTGAGCTGGCCGCGCTGATCTCGTTCCTGCGCGTCACCGGCCTGCGCCCGCTGATCGACCGCACGATCCCCCTCGAGTCAGCTGCCGAAGGGCTGCAGGCGATTGCCTCCGGTGAGCTGGTTGGAAAGATCGTCCTCGAGCTCTAGATGACCACTCGCGCTGGAAGTGATCGGCCGCAGATCGCGGTCGTGTGCGCGGCATTCGACGCCGACGGAGATCGTGCTATCGCTGAGGTGCGCGCCCTGGTGCGCTCGCTCGGCGGACGGGCCGCGGTCAAGCCGGCGCACCATCCACACCTCACCCTGTCGGCCGCCGCGGTCGAGGAACCGAGCGGAATCGTCCGCATCGCCGCGCGGGTAGCGAAGCGGCACAAGCCGTTCCGGCTGCGCCTCAGCGAGGTCGGCACGTTCGGACGTGGCGATGTCGTCTGGATCGGGCCCTCACGGTCAGGCCCGTTGACGGCGTTGCAGCGCGATGCCTATTCGTCCCTGATCGACGCCGGCCACCCGCCCGCGTTCGCCGGCCAGAGCCACCCGCGCGGCTGGCGGCCGCACTGCACGATCGCACGGTGGACACCGCAGCAGGCGGTGGACGAACTGCGTGCGCGCTTCGAACCGATCTACCTCAACGTCGACGCGATCACGACGATCGTCGTCGGCGGCCACGGCGAGGTCGGCTACGCGGCTATGGCTGACCGTAAAGGCGCTCGACGTTGAGCCGCACGAGCAACCGCTTGTCGCGCACCATCGCAGCGCGGTAGTCGTCCCAGTCGGGGTGCTCACCGTTGATCGCCCGGTAGACCTCGATGAGTTCTTCGACGGTGTCGTCGTTCGGGTCGCTGGCCACCGGCGTGAGGTCGGCCGTGCCGTCGGCGACCGCCCAGTGCCAGAAGTCGTCGCTGGCGACGTGGTAGCTGGCTCGCGGATCGCGCGCGAGATTGCGCGTCTTGGCCCGGTCGGCGGTGACCGAGACCCGCAGCAATCCGGTGGACGGGTCGAAGGTGTGGTTGACGTTGGACAGTTGCGGCCGGCCGTCCGACTTGATCGTGATCAACACGCCCCGATGTATCGACGCCACCAGTTCTCTCAGACCAGCATCACCACTCATGGCATTTCTCGCTTCGCTCGATCTGCCCTATTCCCTTGATTGGCTCCGCGAGCGTCGCTCATGGCATTTCTCGCTTCGCTCGATCTGCCCTATTCCCTTGAATCACTCCGCAAGCGTCGCTCACTTCTTGGCCACCTCCACGTCGCCGGTTGACAGTGCGGCGATGAAGGCTTCTTGCGGAACCTCGACCCGGCCGACCATCTTCATTCGCTTCTTGCCTTCCTTCTGCTTCTCGAGCAGCTTGCGCTTTCGGGTGATGTCACCGCCGTAGCACTTGGCGAGCACGTCCTTGCGCAGCGCTCGGATGTTCTCGCGGGCAATGACCCGTGCGCCGATCGCCGCCTGGATCGGCACCTCGAACTGCTGGCGCGGAATCAGCTTGCGCAGCTTGCCGACCATGGACGTCCCGTAGGCATACGCCTTGTCCTTGTGGATGATCGCCGAGAACGCATCGACGGTTTCGCCCTGCAGCAAGATGTCGACCTTCACCAGGTCGGCCGCCTGCTCGCCGGCCTGCTCGTAGTCGAGGCTGGCGTATCCGCGCGTTCGCGACTTCAGCTGGTCGAAGAAGTCGAAGATGATCTCTGCGAGCGGCAGCGTGTAGCGCAACTCGACCCGCGTTTCGGAGAGGTAGTCGATGCCGCCCAGAACACCGCGCCGGTCCTGGCACAGCTCCATGATCGCGCCGATGTACTCGCTCGGGCTGATGATCATCGATTTGACGATCGGTTCGTAGACATCGGCGATCTTCTGCCCGGTCGGCCAGTCGGACGGGTTGGTGACGACGTGCTCCGCACCGTCCTCGAGCAGCACCCGGTTGACGACGTTCGGCGCGGTGCTGATCAGATCGAGATCGAACTCGCGCTCGAGCCGGTCGCGAGTGATCTCGAGATGCAGCAGGCCGAGGAAACCGCAGCGGAAACCGAAGCCGAGCGCTGCGCTGGATTCGGGCTCGTACACGAGCGCCGCGTCATTGAGGCGGAGCCGGTCGAGCGCGTCGCGCAGCAACGGGAATTCGGAGCCATCGATCGGATACAGCCCGGAGTACACCATCGGTTTGGGATCGCGGTACCCGCCGAGTGACTCCTTCGCGGGCTTGGTGGCGTCGGTGACGGTGTCACCCACCCGCGATTGCCGCACGTCCTTCACCCCGGTGATCAGGTAGCCGACCTCACCGACACCGAGCCCTTCGGTCGGTTTCGGTTCCGGCGAGATGACGCCGATCTCGAGCAGTTCGTGGGTGGCCCCGGTCGACATCATCTTGATCCGCTGGCGGGGGCTGAAATGCCCGTCGATGACCCGGATGTAGGTGATGACGCCGCGGTAGATGTCATAGACCGAGTCGAAAATCATCGCGCGCGGAGCGGTGCCCGCCTCGCCGACCGGCGACGGCACCTCGCGGCAAATGAGATCGAGCAGCTCCTTGACGCCCTCGCCGGTCTTGGCGCTGACGCGCAGCACGTCGTCGGGGTCGCAGCCGATGATGTGCGCGAGTTCAGCGGCATACAGATCTGGCTGCGCGGCCGGCAGGTCGATCTTGTTGAGGACGGGAATGATGTGCAGGTCGTTCTCGAGGGCCAGGTAGAGGTTGGCCAGGGTCTGCGCCTCGATGCCCTGCGCGGCGTCGACGAGCAGGATCGCGCCCTCGCAGGCGGCCAGGCTGCGCGACACCTCGTAGGTGAAGTCGACATGGCCTGGTGTGTCGATCATGTCGAGGACGTACTCGATGCCGTTCTCGCCCGACGTCCAGGGCATCCGGACGTTCTGGGACTTGATGGTGATGCCACGCTCACGCTCGATGTCCATCCGGTCGAGGTACTGCGCGCGCATCTGCCGGCCCTCGACGACGCCGGTGAGCTGGAGCATGCGGTCGGCCAGCGTCGACTTGCCGTGGTCGATGTGGGCGATGATGCAGAAGTTGCGAATGCGCGCCGGATCGGTACGGCCGACGATCGTCGGCGAAGCGGTCACGGTGGCACTCTCCGGCTCGGGTGGGTGGACCCTTCTATGGTCGCACGCGCCCAGCGGCCACCCACTAGCCTGCAACCATGAGCGAGATCGTGGTGCTCTCGGGGAGCGCGCACCCCGTCTTCGCTCAGCAGCTGTGCGACGCGCTCGGCGTACCGCTCTCGCCGACCGAGATCCGCCGGTTCAGCAATGACTGCCTGTGGGTGCAGATCGGCGAGAACTGCCGCCAGCGCGAGGTGTACGTCGTGCAGCCGCTCGTGCCGCCGACCCAGGAACACCTCGTCGAGTTGCTACTCATGCTCGACGCCGCGCGGGGCGCCTCCGCGGCCCAGGTGACCGCGGTGATCCCGCACTACGCGTATGCCCGCTCGGACAAGAAGGACGCCTCGCGGATCTCGATCGCCGGCCGGCTGGTCGCCGACATGCTCGTGACCGCCGGTGCCGACCGGGTGCTGACGATGACGCTGCACGCCCCGCAGGTGCACGGCTTCTTCTCCGTCCCCGTCGATCACCTCACCGCCATCGGCGAGCTGGCCGACCACTTCCGCGGCCGTGACCTCGACAACACCGTCGTCGTGTCGCCCGACCTGGGCAACGCCAAGACCGCAACCCAATTCTCCCGGCTGCTCGGCCTGCCGGTCGCGGCCGGATCCAAGCAGCGGCTCTCGGACGACAAGGTGGTCATCGACGCGATCGTCGGTGACGTGCGTGGCAAGCGCGCGATCGTCCTGGACGACGAGATCGCCACCGGCGGCTCGATCATCGAGCTGCTCGATCGGCTTGCCGAGCAGAACTGCACCGACGTCGCCATCGCGTGCACGCACGGCCTGTTCGCCGGCAAGGCGCTGCAGCGGCTGCGCGATCATCCGAGCGTGTCCGAGGTGGTGACGACCGACACCGTCCCGTCCCCAGTAGTCGATTGGCCGGAGTTCACGGTGCGCTCGGTGGCCCCGCTCTTCGCCGAGGCGATCTCGCGGATCCATGGTGGTGAGTCGATCAGCAGCCTGTTCGACGGGGTCGATCCGACGCACGGCCCGCCCCAGCAACAGCTGCCGTTCGGCACTGCCTGAGCAACCCTTGGAGGTCGTCAGGCAGGATGACAGCCATGACCGCACCCAGCGATCCCCGCGCCGTCGTCGAATTCCGTGTCCCCGCCACCGATCTCCAGGTCGGTGATCTGGTCAACACTTCGCCCGGAGAGGGCGATTGGCAGCAGGTGCTCGGCGTGTACCGGTCGGTGTCGGACAACCCGCCGTCCGGCGAGCTCCGCAGCCTCGTCGAGACGCTCGGTGGCCGCTACGTCGTCGTCCAGCTGACCGATCTGGCGCCCGTGGACGGCGGCATCTACTTCGCCGATGGTGCCGCGCTCGTGGCCGGGGCTGACGAGAGCGAGGACCAGACCGTGAGCGACGCGATCGGCGACAGTGACGGCGAGCGGGTGTACCTCTACACGAAGTTCGAGCTGGTCAGCGTCCGCGGCGGTCGCTGAGGGCCGCGATCCGCGCGATTTGGGGCTCCCGAAGCGCCGCTGGTATCCTAGCGAGGTTGTCCGTAGGCCGGTTTTCCCGGCGTGCACCGCGTGCTAGACCACCAACCAACCGAACGTCGAGGCTTTCTTCGTGGCGAACATCAAGTCCCAGATCAAGCGGATCCGTACCAATGAGGCGGCCCGCCTGCGCAACAAGAGCGTGCGCTCGTCCCTCAAAACGGCCGTGCGCCGCTTCCGTGAGGCCGCCGACAGCGGCGATCGCGCGGCAGCCGTGGAGGCGATGAGCACCGCCGTGCGCCAGCTCGACAAGGCCGCCAGCAAGGGTGTTATCCACGCCAACCAGGCGGCCAACAAGAAGTCGGCGATGGCCCAGCGCGTCAACGCGCTCTAGCAGCCGCTAGTACCAACTCGCGGAGCCCGCGCACCGGACGGTGTGCGGGCTTTGTGCTGTCCGGCACGTGTCCGCGGCTGGCGGGTGAGACCGCGGAACGGACGCACCAGCACCGTGCCGTCATCGAGGAATCGGATGGCGACGTTGCGCACCGTCGCGCCGGGCCCCCAGCCGGTGACGATCTCGACCTCGCGGCTGCCCAGGAAGTAGCGCCGACCGACCAGGCGGGTGCCGCCGACCAGCTCGCGCGGCACTACCGTGCGCCGGTGCGGGCCTGGGCGAGCTGGCGGACGGCGCGCTCGAGCGCCCAGGCCGGGTTGGCTGCCTCGCCCTTAACGTCGGCGTTGAGCACGGCGACCACACCCAGCGCGCGGCGTACGCCCGCCTCGGTCCAGCCCCGGCTCTGCGACTGAGCCCGTTTCACCTTCCACGGCGGCATGCCCAGCTTGGACGCCAGCTGGTACTCGTTGCCGCGACCGGCCGACCCGACCCGCGCGATGGTGCGCACACCATCGGCGAGCGCGTCGGCGATGACGACATGCGGAACACCCACGTCCAGCGCGTAGCGCAGTGCCTCGAGCGCGCCGGGCGCGTTGCCGACAACCGCGAGATCG
>DASRSG010000072.1:0-5957 GCA_035656595.1 Jatrophihabitantaceae bacterium
TCGATGCCGCGCGGGCCGCGCTACCGCTACATGCCTTCCTCTTCGACGTGCTCCACCTGGACGGTGTCGACCTGCTCGAGGCCACGACAGCGCAGCGGTTGGCTGCGCTCGATCGTGTCGTGCCGGGTGCGGCCAGGGTGCGTGCCAGGAACTCTTCGGCTTCATCGACATCGGCGGTGATCAACCGGTCAACCCGCTGCTCGGGTGGGACGAGATCGTCGAGGACGGCGAGCCGTTCGGACGAGGGCGCATCGAGCAGATCCCGTCCGTCCACATGCAGCAGATCGAAGATGAACGCCGAGATCGGGAGCTGATCCGGGGACACTGTCTTCTTGCCGAACCGCGATGCGGTCACCTGGAACGGATACGGCCGCTTGTCGGCGCGCAGCGCGATCGCCTCGCCGTCGGCCACGAGGGTCGACACCGGCAGCGCGCGCACGGCCGCTACGACCTCAGGCAGGCGTGACGTGACGTCATCGAGGCTGCGGGTGTAGATCGCGACCTCATCGCCGTCGCGATGGATCTGCACGCGTGCACCGTCGAGCTTGGCCTCGAACGCGGCTGTGCCACCCAAACGATCCACTGCATCTGCCACCGATAATGCGGTTTGCGCGAGCATCGGACCGACCGGGCGCATCACCTCGAGCCGGAACTGCGCGAGTGCTGCGACTCCCCCCGTCAGCGCGGCTGAGGCGACGGCAGGCATTTCGCCGCGCACCATCGCGGCTCGACGAACCTCGGCGGCGGGAACCTCGGCAGCCTTGGCGATCGCATCAGCCATCACTCCGAGCAGGGCACCCTGCCGGAGTTCACCGCTGAGCAGCCGGCGCAGAAAGGTCTGCTCCTGGTCGGTGGCGGCGCTGAACACGCTGTTGAGCAGTTCGGCGCGGCGTGCTTGCGATCCGGCACCTGAGGTGGCACCGATCGTGGTGAACGTTTCGTGCACCGCGGCGACCGACAGCGATGCGTCGGGGGCCGGGTCGGGCAACGAGCGCAAGGCAGCCCAACCGACGCCGATCTGCCGCTGTGGCAACTCCCCCGACAGCCACGACACGACTACGGCCACATCGTCGGTGTCTGTCGCGCGCAACACCTCGGCAAGCCGAGCCGCCTTGGCCAGCCGCGACGAGGTGGCACTCACATCGGCGGATGCCGCGGCGACGTCGGCGAGAGCGGTCACGGCGAGATCAGATCACGCGCCACCGACAGTCAGCACTGCAGCTAGCAATGCGCCAGGAACCGGTCAAGTACGCGCACCCCGAACTTGAGCGCATCGACCGGCACCCGCTCGTCAATGCCGTGGAACAGCGGCATGAAGTCAAAACCCATCGGCAGTCGCAGTGGTGAGAAGCCGAAGCACCGCATGCCCAGTGTCGAGAACGACTTCGCGTCGGTGCCGCCGCTCATCAGGTACGGGATGGGCAGCGCGCCGTCGTCCTCAGCTCGCAGCGCGGCGGACATGGCGTCGACGAGTGCGCCGTCGAACAGCGTCTCGACCGCGATGTCGCGCACCTCGCTCTCGCGCAGGATGCCGTCGCCGATCAGCTCGTCGATCGTCTTGAGCAACTCGTCCTCCTGCCCGGGCAGGAAGCGGCAGTCGATAGTCGCCGATGCGCGTGAGGGGATCACGTTCGCCTTGTAGCCGGCCTCGAGCATGGTCGGGTTGGCGGTGTTGCGGATCGTCGCGCCGATCATCCGCGCGGCGGACCCGAGTAGCGGCAGCCACTCGTCCGGGCTGTCGGGGTCCAGTTGCTGGCCGGTGATGTCGCTCAGTGCCGCAACGGTCGAACGCACCGTGTCGGTGATGACGATCGGCCATTCGTGGGTGCCGATACGCGCAACCGCTTCGGCGAGCCGCGTCACCGCATTGTCGTGATGCACCATCGAGCCGTGCCCCGGCGCGCCGGACGCCGTGAGCCGAAGCCAGTTGATGCCCTTCTCGGCGACTTGCACCGCGTACAAGCGCGCCGATTCGTTGAGCGAGATGCTGAAGCCGCCGACCTCGCTGATGGCGGCATCGCAATCGGCAAACAGTTCAGGGTGCTTCTCGACCAGATAGTGCGCGCCGAGCCGACCGCCGGCTTCCTCGTCCGACACGAACGCCAGGACGATGTCGCGCGGCGGCTTCGTGCCCGAGCGCGCCCACTCGCGCACGAGGGCGAGCGTCATCGCGTCCATGTCCTTCATGTCGATCGCGCCGCGTCCCCAGACGCAGTCGTCCTTGATCTCGCCGGAGAACGGGTCGACCGACCATTCCGACGCATCGGCCGGCACGACATCGAGGTGGCCGTGGATGAGCAGCGGGGGCCGACTGCTGTCGCTGCCCTCGATGCGGGCGAGGGTGGACGCGCGTCCCTTCGCGGCCTCGATGATCTGTGATTCGATGCCGACCTCGTCCAGCTTGGCCGCGACCCACTCCGCGGCCGGACGTTCGGGATGGGTCGGGTTGGACGTGTTGATCTGGATGAGCTCGCGCAGCAGGTCGACGACTTCGTCCTGCGCGGAGGGATGCGTCGCAGCGGTCATAGGACGTTCCTACCAGCAGTGGGACAGCAATCAGCTGTCGTGGCGGCGACCGATCGAGACGATGTAGCCCATCGCGGCGAGCGTGATCGCGCCGACGACGCCGAGAATGACAAGCGCCGCGTCCGAGTTCAGGCCGCCGACCTGCGGAAGCTCGATCGCGCGCGGTGTGGGCTGCGGACTCGGCTGCGGGGCGGGTTGCGGCGTGGGATTCGGCGCTGGCTGCGGCTTGGGCTGCGGCTTTGGTGCCGGCGCCGGCTTGCGCGTCTTGGCCGGCGTGTGCTGGGTGCGGTGCACGGGCTGATGTTGCGCAGGCGTACCCGAGTGGGACGGCGCGTGCGATGCCGACCCGGCGGGCTTCGGCGACGTCGAGGCCGTGACCGGATGGGGACGCGTGGTCGAGACACGGTGCGTGCTGTGCGAGTCGGGCTTGGCCGGTTTCGACGGCTTCGAAGTCCGCGGCGTCCGGTGCGAATGCGCCGGCTTGGCGGTATGCACAGGCAACAATGCCGGCGGCCTGGTGTGCTTCACGATCAGGACGCGGTGCTGGGCCCGATGCTCGATCCGATGAGCGATGTGGTGCAGCCGCTTGATCAGGTGTTGGCCCCGGTGGCGCAGGTGCCGATAGCCGTGGTGCGGGTAACCGTGGTCGTGGCCGGATCCGAACGGGTGGCTGTGCTGGGCTGCGATGGGCCCGTAACGGTAGGGGTGGCCTCGGCCGTGATCGCGCGAGCGCCCGGCCGTCCAATGGTGCGCGCCATGCGGGTCGCGGTAGGACTGGAACTGCGCCGGAGAATGCTGTTCATAATGACCGGCGTAATGGCCACCACCGTGCCCCCACGAATGGCCATGCGCGGCCGCCGGCCCCGCAAACAACGCTCCTGCCACGCTGAGGAGCACCGTTGCGAAGGCAGCTGCGGCAATCCTGCGCAGCATCAGCTCACCCTCGCAAACATTTGTTTCCACACATCAATTGGACACTTTCGTTATATCCACATTAGCTCAAGTTCACACCATTTTCCCGATGAGCCCTCGGCCACACCAAAAACCGGCCCCTGCGATGGGTTACAGTTGTCGCCGCACTCGGTCCGGGTGGCGGAATGGCAGACGCGCTAGCTTGAGGTGCTAGTGCCCTTTATCGGGCGTGGGGGTTCAAGTCCCCCCTCGGACACTTCATCGAACACCCTTCCGGCACGGTTCGCGATGGGCGAAGCGGGCTGGATGCGCATCGCTCACGCAGTCGCTGTTGCTGTCGCGGGTGTGGCTGTTGCCGGGCCGCCACCGGGATCACCTACGCGGCCACCAGCGGTACCCGGCGGCTCAGTACACGCGTGCGCCAACTCCATGGGCACGCTGCGTTTTCTGAGCCGCAGATGGTCAGTGCCCAAGCACTACCGCAAGGTCTCGCCAACGAACGCGGGGACCGTCACGAAGGCGAGTCCGCGATCGTCGGTTCCGTCCAGTTCGGGGAGTTCCGCGACAGCTCCAACACCTGCTGGTCGCATGCCCTCGTAACACCCGCCGGCTAACTCGCCCGCCACCGGAACATCTGCGCACTCGACGCGGCGCACAGCGTGCCGTGAGACGCTGGGGCCGACCACCCGCCCGACCACCGAAGACGCCGATGACTTCAGCACACTTCCAGTACGCCGTCATCGCCGCGGTGGTCGCCGTCGCGGTCATCGTCGTCGTGCGCTTCGAGGTGTACTGCGTTACCGACATCGTCCGAGCCGACGAGCGCGAGCTGCGGTACCTGTCCAAGGCAGGCTGGGTGGCAATTTGCCTGATATCGGTGCCGATCGGCGGGATTGTCTATTTGCTGTGCGGCCGGACGCGCTGATCGCGATCCGGTCAGGATGATGTTTGGAAACCGCCCGCCCTACCGTGGCGCGGGCCACGATTTCGAACGAATCTCGTGTGACATGGCTCACCTGAGTGTCTAAAATCGATCTTGCTTGCGAACTCAACGCCTGCTCTACACCCCCCAAGTTGTCAGGCATAGAGCGGCCTTGAACAACGAATAGCCTTATGCGATAAGGGTTTCCTGAGCCACGGTGGTGGTCAGCGGTGCTAGCAAAAGCACGCAGACTCGTTACCCATGTCCAGAATTTCTCGACTATCGAACGCCGTCCGTCGGCCCGCGGCCACTTCGGCCGCGGCAGGGATGTGCATTGCCCTGGCCGCTACCGGAGTCGCAGTGCTCGACACTGCTGGTCCGAGCGGGGCCGCCCCGACGACGTCGACCGCGACTGCCGCTAACGCCGCCTACTCAACGGTGGCCGCGAAGCGGCAGGAACGGCGCCGTCACAACCCGCATGGCAAGACCTTCGTGCACCGCGAGCAAGGTCGGGTGTGGTTCCACGGAACCGCGTTCGACCCCGACCGTCGCCACCATCACCTGAAGATCGCGCTATGGCGCAACGGTCATCGCGTGGCCCTCGTGAACACCCACCACCACCATCGCTACGGAATGCACGCGCACCTGCGCCCCGGCAAGAACACGTTCGTCGTGTACGCCCGCAACCTCGGCAAGGGCAGCTACCGCACCCACCTGCGCACCCGGCACATCCGGATGCAGCGGGGCTGGGCAGTGGAGTACTACGGCCACAAGCGCATCGCCGCCCAGATGTTCAAGCACCACGGCTGGGGTCACGGTCAGATGCAGTCGCTGATCAACCTCTGGAACCGCGAGTCCGGATGGTCGACGAGGGCGGCCAACCCATCAGGCGCATACGGCATCCCGCAGGCCCTTCCCGGCAGCAAGATGTCATCGGCCGGGCCGAACTGGCAATACAACGCACACACCCAGATCCGCTGGGGTCTTCGGTACATCGACAGCCGTTACGGCTCGCCCAACAACGCGTGGGCACACTCGCAGGCCACCGGCTGGTACTGAGTCAATACCGCTCGTGCAACGGGCCGACACCGCAGCTGCGGTGCCGGCCCGTTCTGTTCGGTCTATGTTCGTCAGCGCAGCGCGGTCATCACGATGTGCGTGTACGCAACCGCGCCCGCCGCGGTGAGGTGGATGCCGTCGGAGTACACCCACTGGGGATGCGCGCTCGCCAACGCGTGCCAGTCGACAATGTCGACGTTGGCGTAGTGATGGCCTACCGAGCGAATCGTGTTGTTGTTCGGGTCCTGCCACTCTCGCGGCACGCGAACAGTCATCAGCACCACGCGCTTGGCCGCTCTGAGCTCGTGCAGCGCGTAGTCGAGTTGCGGCGGCGAGATGATCCCGTTGTCGCCGATATGGATCAGCACGTACGGGCGGGTCTGGTGATGCCTTGCATCGGCGATGATGTCGTTGAGCACGTCGTAGGCCTGTCGGCCTTCGACGGCATCGAGGTCGAGGTGGCGCAGATGCGGACTCAATCTCGGACCGGCGCCGAGCAGCACCGAGTCGCCGTACGCGCTCAACGACGGCCGCAGCG
>DASRSG010000073.1:0-21565 GCA_035656595.1 Jatrophihabitantaceae bacterium
CTCGATCCTCGACATGCGGCAGCTGTTCGACGGAATCCCGCTCGAGCAGATGACGGTGTCGATGACGATGAACGGCGCGGTGCTGCCCGTCCTCGCGCTGTATGTCGTGGCTGCCGAGGAGCAAGGGGTCAAACCCGAACAGCTCACCGGGACGATCCAGAACGACATTCTCAAAGAGTTCATGGTGCGCAACACCTACATCTACCCGCCGCAGCCCTCGATGCGGATAATCAGCGACATCTTCGAGTTCACCTCGCAGCGGATGCCGAAGTTCAACTCCATTTCGATCTCCGGCTATCACATCCAAGAAGCGGGGGCCACGGCCGATCTCGAGCTGGCCTACACGCTCGCTGATGGCGTCGAGTACATCCGCGCGGGACTTGCCGCCGGGCTGGACATCGACCGGTTCGCACCGCGCCTGTCCTTCTTCTGGGCGATCGGCATGAACTTCTTCATGGAGGTCGCCAAGTTGCGCGCCGCCCGCCTGCTATGGGCGAAGCTGGTCAAGCAGTTCGAGCCGAAGAACGAGAAGTCGCTGTCGCTGCGCACGCACTCGCAGACCTCGGGGTGGTCACTCACCGCGCAGGACGTGTTCAACAACGCGATCCGCACCTGCATCGAGGCGATGGCCGCGACGCAGGGACATACCCAGTCGCTGCACACCAACGCGTTGGATGAGGCGCTGGCACTGCCGACCGACTTCTCGGCACGCATCGCGCGCAACACCCAACTCGTCCTGCAGCAGGAATCGGGGACGACGCGCGTCATCGATCCATGGGGCGGCTCGTACTATGTCGAGAAGCTCACCTACGACTTGGCCCGCCGCGCCTGGCAGCACATCAGCGAGGTCGAGCAGACCGGTGGCATGGCCCGGGCGATCGACGAGGGCCTGCCGAAGATGCGGATCGAGGAGGCAGCCGCGCGCACCCAGGCGCGCATCGATTCCGGCCGTCAACCGGTGATCGGTGTCAACAAGTACCGGCTCGCCGAAGAGGACATGATTGACGTCCTGAAGGTCGACAACGCCGGTGTGCGCGGCGGGCAGGCCGAGAAGCTGCAGCGGTTGCGCGCCGAACGTGACGACTCGGCAGTCGAGGCCGCGCTGACGGCGTTGACGAACGCGGCCGGAGCCGATGGCAACCTGCTCGAGCTGGCGATCGACGCGGCGCGCGCGAAGGCCACGGTCGGCGAGATCTCCGACGCGCTCGAGGCGGTATACGGTCGGCACTCGGCGACGATCCGGACCATCTCCGGCGTGTACCGCGAGGAGGCCGGTGCCGTGGACGTGATCGAGCAGGCGCGGTCAGCGACTGCGGCGTTCGAGGAGGAGCAGGGCCGCCGTCCCCGCATCTTGATGGCGAAGATGGGTCAGGACGGGCACGACCGCGGGCAGAAGGTGCTCTCGACGGCGTTCGCCGACCTCGGCTTCGACGTCGATGTCGGCGCGCTGTTCCAAACCCCGGCCGAGGTGGCGCGCCAGGCCGTCGAGGCCGACGTGCACATCGTCGGGGTGAACTCGCTGGCCGCCGGGCATCTCACCCTCGTCCCGGAGCTGCGCGACGAGCTGGCCGAGCAGGGCCGTCCGGACATCATGATCGTGGTCGGCGGGGTGATCCCGGTGCAGGACTTCGAGGAGCTGCGTGCGGCCGGGGCGGCGGCGATCTTCCCGCCCGGCACGGTGATCGCCGAGTCGGCCCTCGAGATGCTGCGCGCACTCACCGAGCAGCTGTCCCGTTCCAGCTGACATGCCGTCAGTGGTCAGTTTCAGCGCACAGCGGTCAGTAGGAACTGACCACTGATGCGCGAAACTGACCACTCTCGGGCGTTGGCCGACGGAGTGCGCGCCGGAAACCGCGCGGCGATCGCGCGCGCGATCACGCTGGTCGAATCGCGCCGATCCGATCACCGGGAGCGCGCGCAGGAACTGCTCGTCGAGCTGCTGCCACACACCGGCAACGCGCAGCGGGTCGGCATCACCGGCGTGCCCGGCGTGGGCAAATCCACCTTCATCGACCAGCTCGGCGTGAACCTCATCGCCGAGGGACACAAGATCGCCGTACTCGCCGTCGACCCGTCCTCGGGCAAGACCGGCGGCAGCATCCTAGGTGACAAGACCCGCATGACGCGGCTGGCCAACAGCGACCACGCGTTCATCCGGCCATCACCGAGCGCCGGCACGCTGGGCGGCGTCGCAAAAGCGACCCGCGAAACCATGCTGGTCATGGAGGCGGCCGGCTACGACATCGTGCTCGTCGAGACGGTCGGTGTCGGGCAGTCCGAGTACGTCGTCGCCGACATGGTCGACACGTTCGTGTTCCTCACCCTGGCCCGCACCGGCGACCAGCTGCAGGGCATGAAGCGCGGCATCCTCGAACTTGCCGACGTGATCGGCGTGAACAAGTCCGACGGCGCGCACACCGACGACTCGCAGAAGGCTGCGCGCGAGCTCTCTGGCGCGTTGCGATTCCTGCGCGGCACCGACGACGACTGGCAGGCGCCGGTCGTCCCGTGCAGCGCGCTCGAGAACGACAACCTCGACCGGGTGTGGAAGCACGTCCAGCGCCACCGTGCCTGGCTGCAGGAGCACGACGCGTTCGACGCCAAGCGCCGCGGCCAACTCGTCGAATGGACGCGCGCGATGGTGCGCGATCGGCTGCTGTCGCGCCTGGCCGAGCCGGCCGCCCGCGCCGCAGTCGAGCGCGCCGAGGCGGCGGTGCTCGACGGCACGATGACCCCCGACCAGGCCGCCACCGAAATCGTCCGTTCCGTGGTCAGTTAGCAACGTCAGTGGCGCTCCACCGGGATCTGCGCACGTCCGACGCGCCGGACCAGGCCGCCGCCCCCGAACAAGCCCGCTCGCTGCGCTTGCTGCGCCGGCATGCGCTGGACACCCGGCCGCTGCAAATCGCACCTTTCCGCCGGCTGCTGGTCGGGCAGAGCACCGCTTTCATCGGCTCGATGCTCACCCAGGTCGCGGTACCGGTGCAGGTGTATGCGCTCACCCACTCCTCGCTCTACGTCGGCCTGGTCGGTCTGGCGGGGCTGCTGCCGATCGTCGGCTTCGGGCTGTACGGCGGCGCCATCGCCGACGTCGTGGATCGGCGCACGTTGTATTTCTGGTCGTCGGTTGCCACCTGGGTGATCACGCTCGCCCTGCTCGCGCAGACAGTGCTGGCCGTCGGCAACGTGTGGTTGATCCTCGGCCTGGTCGTCGTGCAGTCCGGCGCGTTCGCCATCGCATCGTCGACGCGTGGTGCGATCATCCCGCGCCTGGTCGAGGTCGATCTCGTCCCCGCCGCGAACACGCTCAACTTCACGGTCGGCAACGCGGGTCAGGTGATCGGGCCGCTGATCGGTGGCGTGCTGGTCGGCCTGCATCACGGCTTCGAATACGCCTACGGCACAGACGCGATCCTGTTCACCGCCGCGCTGTATTCCGCATTGCGGCTTCCGGCGATACCGCCGAGCGAGGGACACACCGGCACGCTCGGGTTGCGGTCGGTCATTGACGGGCTTGCCTTCATCGCCACGCGTCCGGTGCTCATCATGTCGTTCCTCGTGGACATCGCGGCGATGGTGCTCGCCATGCCTCGTGCGCTGTTCCCCGCGGTGGCCGACCAGCACTTCCACGGCAACGTCGGTCCGCTCTACGCGGCGATCGCGATCGGCTCGGTGGTTGCCGGGCTGTCCAGCGGCTGGATCGGCCGGGTGCGGCGGCAGGGCCGGGCGCTGGTGGTCGCCGTGATCTTGTGGGGCGGTGCGGTCGCGCTATCGGGCTTGGCCCATCAACTGTGGCTGGTCGTCCTGCTGCTCGCCCTTGCCGGGGCCGCCGACCTGATCAGCGCGGTCTACCGGCAGACGATCCTGCAGACCTACGCACCTGACGAGATGCGTGGCCGCATGCAGGGTGTGTTCATCGCTGTCGTGGCAGGCGGACCGCGCCTGGGTGACGTCCGCGCCGGCGGCATGGCCGCGGCAACCGGGGTGACCGTCTCCTGGGTCGGCGGCGGGATCGCATGCATGGTCGTCGTCCTCATCGCCGGCGTGCTCGTGCGTGCGTTCTGGCGCTACGACGCGGGTGAAACTACTCCGGACCCCGAGGGCTAACGTCCACCGAGCGAGGCTAGCGGAGCGAATCAGAGGAGTCGTCATGGCGTTGACCGGGCAGCAATTCGCCATCGCCGCCGGCGAGCACGAAGCCACCGTCGTCGAGGTCGGCGCCGCGTTGCGCGGCTACTCGTTCCGCGGCATCGATGTGACCGCGCCCTTCGACGCCGACGAGTTGCCGCCGCGGTGCGCGGGCGCCGTGCTCGTCCCGTGGCCGAACCGGCTGCGCAAGGGGCGATACAGCTTCGACGGCGTCGACTACCAACTCGCACTGACCGAACCCGACCTCGGCAACGCCATCCACGGTCTGGCCCGCTGGGAGCGGTGGACGCCGGTGCTGCACGAGCCGACGCGGGTGACGCTCGCGCTCGACATCGTGCCGCAGAAGGGTTACCCGTTCGAGGTGCGCGTCGAGGTCACCTACGCGCTGCACGCCGAGCTGGGCCTGTCGGTATCGGTGTCGGCGACGAACCACGGCAAGCAGCGGGCACCGTTCGGTGCCGGCTTCCATCCGTACCTGTCCACGCACGGCGCCGCGCTTGCCGACGTCACCGTGCAGCTACCGGCCCGCGAGCGGCTGGTGCTCGACGAGGCGCAGGTCCCGGTGGGCACGCAGTCGGCCGCGAAGACTCCGTACGACCTGCGCCGCGGGCGCCGGCTCAAGCAGCTGCGCATGGACGACGGGTTCACCGGACTGAATGCATCGGAGGGCCGGGGCTTTGCCGAAGTCCGCGCCAAGAAGACCGGCGCCCGGTTGTGGTTCGACCAGACCTTCCGCTACCTGCAGGTCTTCACCCCGGACGACCTGACCGGCGGCGTGCCGGCCGTGGCGATCGAGCCGATGACCTGTGCGGCCGATGCGTTCAACTCCACCCAAGGTTTGATCGTGCTGGACCCGGACGGGGTGTGGGCCGGTTCGTGGGGCATCGAGCCGATCTGATCGTGTCGAGCATTGCGTGCCGCGAAGGCGCAGCGCATGCTCAACGCATGACGGCAGCCGATGGCATCAAGCCGAAGCGCTTTTCCAAGTTCAAGCTGTGGGTTGCGATGGCGCTGGTGGGTGCGATCGGAATTTCCACCGCGTTGGCCGTGGACGTTGCTACCGGCTCGTCGGTCCGGTCCGGGCTGATGCTCGCGTTCACCGGCGCCCTTATCTTCGTTGCCTACCAGCTGGGTTACCGCGAAGGGCGGCGCGACTACGAGCCGGCGCACCCGATCAGTTCGGTCCCGCCGCCCAAACAGCGGTGAGCGAACACGGCAGCCATCAGCCGGCCCTGACCACCCGCTTGCCGACGTTCCAGCCGGACAGGCTGACCACCGGCCGCGCGCCATGCAACTCGGAGCGTGCGTAGGTGGCGGTGAGCGTCTGGCTCTCGCCGGGCCACAGCGTGACGTCGTTGCTCGACCACGTCACCGGACGTACCTGGGTGTCGCCTAGCTGAGCTCGTCCCTGTCGGTCACCGCGGCGCACGTTCGCTGGAACAGCTCACCGCGCCGGCCGCGGTGGTGGAGCAAGCCCACGCGTCAGGTCTGGCACAGCTCCGCCGGCCGGAGGAGGTGTTCGCTGCCGCGCGCGCTGGCTCCCGGGCGGCACAGCGTGCAGTTCAGACCGAGGCCGGCCGGCTCGCCACGGCCATCGCCGGCGTCATGGCTGTGCTCGATCCCGCTCTCGTGATCCTCGGGGGCGGCATCGGCCGCAATGGTGACCTGCTGCCGATGATCGATCGCGCGTTGGTCCGGTTCGTGCCGTTGCGGGTGCCGGAGCTGCGGGTGTCCGAACTCGGCCCGGACGCGCCCCTGCTGGGGGCGGTCGCGGCGGGCCTTGAGCGCGCGCGCAGCGTGGCCTTCGAAGCGGCGCTAGGAGCGGCCACCGCGTAGATCGCCTCCCGACATACCGCCGGCCGAGCGGGTCAGGCGCGCGCCTGCCGATAGCGCTCCAGGGCGACCTTGCGCTCGGTCGCGTGGTCGACGATCCGCTCGGGATAGTCCGCCGGCGGCTCGTCGAGCCGCCACGGCTCATGCACTTCGGCGCCGTCGACCGCGCGTAGCTCGGGTACCCAGCGCCGCACGTAGTCGCCGTCAGGATCGAACTTCCTCGCTTGCGTGACCGGGTTGAACACGCGGAAGAAGGGCGCGGCGTCGGTGCCGGTGCCGGCCGTCCATTGCCAGCCGTGCTGATTGGACGCCAGGTCTGCGTCGACGAGGTGCCGCATGAAGTGCCGCGCGCCGTGCTGCCATTCGATGTGCAGGTCCTTGACCAGGAAGGACGCCACGATCATGCGCACCCGATTGTGCATCCAGCCCTGCGCGAGCAGTTGACGCATGCCGGCGTCGACGAGCGGATAGCCGGTCCGTCCGGCGCACCACGCCTCGAACACGACGGAGTCCGCGCGCGCATAGGTCATCGACGCCAGTTCGGGCTGGAAGTAGTCGCGCGCACTCCGCGGCCAGTGATGCAGCACGCTCGCGTAGAACTCGCGCCAGGCAAGCTCCTTGCGGAACGTCTCGTCGCCACTGCCCAGGTCGGCCAGCATCGTCCGGGGATGGATGCACCCCCACTTGAGATAGACCGACATGCGTGAGGTGCGGTCGAGATCGGGACGGTCGCGGTCGACCGGGTACGACGCCAGCGCGCCCGCGCGGTAGGCACGCCACGCCTCGCGTGCCGCCCGCTCACCCGCGTCGGGCAGTTCGAGGCCGGCCGGCAGCGCCGGGTCCTTGGGGATGCCGATGCCGTCAATGTCGTGCTGCCAGTCGACCCGGCCGGTGATCGTGGCCGCCGGCGCCCGCCAGCCGTGCTCGCGCCAGGCACGGTAGAACGGTGTGAACACCTGGAACGGTCTGCCATCACGCTTGCGTACCCGATGTGGTGCGACCGCGTACGGCGAGCCGGTGCGCACGAACCGCACCGCGCCGAGCGCTGCGGCCACCGCGTCGTCGCGCGCGGCTCCGTACGGACCGAAATCGGCGCTCACGTGCACTGACGACGCGCCGCTGTCACGGACCACCCTCGGCAGTGCGTGGGCCGGGTCGCCACGGCGCACGATCAGCCGGCGACCGTGCGTGCGCAGGTCAGCGTCGAGCGCGCGCAGCGTTCGGTACAGAAACGCGATCCGCGGCGCGCCGGCTGGTTTGAGCAACGCCGGATCGAGCACGAACAGCACGAGCACAGGGCCGTCCTTGGCTGCTTCGTGTAATGCCGGGTGGTCGTGCAGGCGCAGATCACGCCGCAACCACAGCACCGAGGCCATGCCCCCACCCTGCCCTGTGCATCCCACCCGGTAACCGGGCAGGCTAGAGGCATGAACAGTGAATCGGACGATCTGTACGTGGGCGGATTCGGCGGCAATGACCAGGTCGATCCGTCGGAGTCGTTGACCGGCGATAACACCGAGGATCCGCTCGACGCCGGCTACTCGCCGCCCGAGCGGGAATCGCACAGCTGGCGTGGCGACACCGCCGATGAGGCTCGCGAGGGCGAGACGCTCGACCAGCACCTGGCCGAGGAAAATCCCGAGGTCTGGGACGACGATTCCGACGATGACACCGAGCCCGAGGAACGCACCGGACGGTTGGTGGACACCGATTACGGCGCGCTCGAGGACACCGAGAAGGACGAGGTAGCCGTCGATGTCGGCCGCGCCGGCTCGGCGAGTTCGGCCGAGGAGGCCGCCATGCACGTGATCGCCGACGACGACAGCGGCGAGGCCTGATGCAGCTGACGAAGTACACGCACGCCTGCGTGCGGCTCGACGACGGTGACCGCGGCGTGGTGATCGATCCAGGCGTGTACAGCGAGGTCGACGAGGCAGTCGACGGCGCTGCGGCGATCCTGATCACCCACGAGCACCCTGACCACATCGATGTCGAGAACGTGCGGGCGGCGCTCGGTCGCGACTCGCGGCTTCGGCTCTACGCGCCTACTTCGGTTGCCGCGACTCTCGCCGACCTCGGCGAGCAGGTGGTGGCCGTGCAGCCAGGCGAGCAGTTCGAGGCAGCCGGCTTCAGCGTGCGCTCATTCGGTGGCCAGCATGCCCTGATCCACCCGGCTATCCAGACGATTGCCAACCTCGGCTACCTCGTCGACGGCGCGGTCTATCACCCGGGTGACTCATTCACCGTCCCGAACGCACCGGTGACCACCCTGTTGCTGCCGTCGAACGCGCCCTGGTCGAAGGCGTCGGAAGTCATCGACTTCGCCATCGCGGTGCGCGCGCCGCGCGTGCACCAGATCCATGACAGCCTCGTCACCGATGTGTACGCCGGCATGGTCGAGGGACATCTCGGCCGGATCGCGGGCCCGCACGGCGTGCAGTTCCAGCACCTGAGGCCGAAGGAGACCGTGACCCTGTGACCGCAGCAATCGGCAGCAGTCCATGGGCGGGCCGGTGAGCATCGAGACTGCACGCGAGCTGCTGCGCCGCCATCCGATCATCGACGGCCACAACGATTTGCCCTGGGCGATGCGCGAGCTCAACGGGTACGACATCGCTAGCTACCGCCTGGACGAGCGGCAGCAGCGGACCCGCACCGACTTCGTCCGCGCGGCCGAGGGCGGGCTCGGCGGGCAGTTCTGGTCGGTGTTCGTCCCGGCTAACCTGGCCGGTACGACGGCCGTCACCGCCACCCTCGAGCAGATCGACTTCGTGCTGCACATGGTTGCCCAGCATGGCGACCGGTTGCAGCTCGCGCTGTCGGCCGCAGATGTCGAGCAGGCACGGGCCAACGGTCGGCTCGCCTCACTGATGGGCGCGGAGGGCGGGCACAGCATCGACAGCTCGCTCGCCGTGCTGCGCGTGTTGCATTCGCTTGGCGTGCGGTACATGACCCTGACGCACAACGACAACGTGCCGTGGGCCGATTCGGCGACCGATGTCGAGATACTCGGCGGGCTGAGCGACTTCGGTCGCGAGGTGGTCGCCGAGATGAACACGCTCGGCATGCTCGTCGACCTGTCGCACGTCTCGCCGGGCACGATGCGCGCCGCGCTGGCGGTCACCCGTGCGCCGGCGATCTTCAGCCACTCGTCGGCTCGGGCAATCACCGACCACGTGCGCAACGTTCCCGATGACGTGTTGCAGTCCCTGGCCGGCAACGGCGGGGTTTGCATGGTCACGTTCGTCCCGTCCTTCGTTTCTGCCGACTGCCGAGACTGGGATCAGGCGGTCGTCGCCGAGATGGAGGCGCGCGGGGAGGACCGGCGCGATTGGGCGGCGCACATGGCCGCGTCGGCCGCGTACGCCAAGCGCTACCCCGAACCGGTCGCGACCCTCGCGGATGTGGCCGATCACGTCGAGCATGTGCGTGCCGTCGCCGGCGTCGAGCACGTCGGCATCGGCGGTGACTTCGATGGCTGCGAGTCGTTGCCGGAGGGCTTGTCGGACGTATCGGGCTATCCGGCACTCATCGCCGAATTGATCGGCCGTGGCTGGTCTGGCGACGATCTCGCCGCGCTGACTCGCGGCAACGTGCTTCGCGTGTTGCGCGACGCGGAGTCGGTCGCTGGCTGAGCGGCGCGGGTCCACAATTGTGGATGGACCTGTGGATGCACCGGTGCAAAACCTCGCTCGGCTGGGGACAAGAATGGTCGATCTGGGGACAGTCACCGGCTCGCGAGAATTCATTGAAAAAAGGTTGTCCAAACCCTTGTGCAGGCCCCTGTTGACCCAGTAGAAATTGCGTTGTCGCCAGCGACGAAGACCAGCCCGGGGGAGACCTCGGAACGGAGAATCATCAAGGAAACTTGGAGATTCGACGGGTCGTCGGCCGTTGGAGATGGTCTGGCAGGGCTCGTTGACCGAGTGATCGGAAGACAGAGTTGTCGGGCCGAGCGGGGCCCCTCCAACTCATACTTGGAGGGGCCCTGTTTCTATTTCTACCCGCATTTGCCTGCATCTTTCAAAGGCTCTCGCTGAACATTGATGGGCTGTGGGTAACCCGCCCGGTGGGACGGTTCGCGACCCGATGCGAGGATTGGCGCCGTGGCGACGTGGTTCGAGCTCGGGACGGACGGGCCGACCAAGATCCTGGTCGGCCTCGACGGGTCGGAGACCTCGCTGCACGCGGGTGCGTACGCCGTCGGGATGGCTCGCCGGCAGGGCTCACACCTGATCGCGCTGTACGTGGCGTCGCTGGGCGGGCTGGCTGCCGGCATCGCCTCCACAGCCGGCGCCCTCATCGAGGCGCATGACGACATCGCCAAGGAGTTGCGGGCACAGGTCGAAGAGGGTTGCCGCCGCTTCGGCGTGCCGATGTCGTTCGTGCAGCGTCGTGGTAATCCGTACCTCGAGCTCGTTCGGGTGGCCACCGAGCTGCGGGTCGACGCCATCGTCGTCGGGGCTTCGATGCAGTCAGGGCATCGCCTCGTCGGGTCACTGGCCGGTCGGCTGGTGCGCGACGCGAAGTGGCCGGTCACCGTCGTCCCGTAGGGCCGTGCGGAAGCGGAACCGCAGCCTCGCCTCAAGTTGATCGGCGCGAAACGCGACAAGCGCGGGTAGACCCTAAAGATTGGCGAAAATATCGCCGGAAAACAGCAATTGTAAAGAGGGCGTGAAGTAGGATTGCGACGTCGGGAGGAGGAGTCGATGTCGGTTGCCACGAGAACGCCCACGCGGGTGAGTGAGCTGGCCCGCTTTGCTGCCCTCCAACTGGTCGACCGCACCGGGTCGGTGTCGATCTACTCGGCCCGCGAGTCCGGAACCGGACGCGCCGTGGCGCTGAAAGTGCTCGACGAGGCTGCCCCGCTCTTCGTCCACGAAGCGCTCGAGCGCGAGGCCGGCTACCTGGCGATGCTCGGTAGTCATCCGCACATCGTCACCATGTATCAGCGCACCACCCTCGCCGACGGCCGCCAGGCCCTTGTCCTGGAAGCCTGCCCGAGTTCGGCTGCCGCCGCGGTGCGCGAGCAACGCCTGACCGTTGCCAACGCCGTGTCGATCGCGATCAAGATCGCCGGTGCGCTCGAGACGGTTCACCGCGCCGGCCTGGTGCACTGCGCAGTGCGTCCTAGCAACCTGCTGCTCACCGAATTCGACGAGCCCGTGCTTGCCGACTTCGGCGCCGCGGTCACGAAGTACGAGCAGTCCGTGGTCGGCGTGCACGAAACCACTGCGCACACCGCTCCGGAATTGCTGCTCGGCGATGCGCCGAGTGCTGCGACCGACGTCTACGCGTTGACGTCGACGCTGTATGAAATGGTCGCCGGACGAGCCGCGTTCCGCGCTTACGACCGGGAGTCTCCGGCTGCGGTAAGTCTGCGCATCCTGGCCGGCGGGGTCCGTCCGATCGTCGCGCCGGACGTCCCGCTGGAGCTATCCGACCTGCTGGTGTGGGGCATGAATGCCGATCCCGCCGAACGCCCCCCGGGCGCGACCTGGCTCGCCGAGGAACTCGGCCGGATCGAGCAGAAGAACGGCTGGCTCCGCACGAAGATGGTTACCGGCGAGCCGAAGCCGCAGGGCCGCGCTCGCCGCCGATTCTTCTTCTAGCCGTCTTGCTGTACCTTTTCTCTCGGTTGTCTGCACGCTTGTCGTACCGCCATTGCGAGTTCGTGAGTTGGCAGTACCCGGGACGCACGTGGTGTGCGCCCTGACCCGCAGTGAAGGAAGAGATCGGCATGACCCAGGGGACCGTCAAGTGGTTCAACAGCGAGAAGGGTTTCGGCTTCATCACGCCGGACCAGGGCGACAAGGACGTTTTCGTCCACTACTCGGCCATCACCGGTAGCGGCTACCGCAATCTCGAAGAGAACCAGCGCGTCGAGTTCGACGTCGAAGCCGGCCCGAAGGGGCCGCAGGCGAGCAACGTCCGCGCAGTCTGACGTAGCACGGAAGACGAGGGGCAGAACCGCGCCGGCGGTTCCGCCCCTCTTTCGTTGCTTTTCGTTGCTCGGCCTAGTCGCGACGCCACGTCTCGAAAACGCCGGCCATCGCCAGCAACCAGGCCGCCGCGATGATCACTGCGCCGACTACGTCGGACAGGTAGTGCACGCCGAGGGCGAGCCGTGAGAAACCGATCAATGCGATCCCGAGCGTGGCGATGACGCAGAGCAAGACACGCAGGCTGCGGCCGACCAATGGCGCGAGCACCAGCACGACGATGCCGAACCCCACGGTCGCGGCCAGCGTGTGGCCGCTCGGGAACGACGGGCCACCGGCGCTGGCCACCGGGTCGGGGAACATGGGACGGGCCCGGGCGACGACGTGCTTGCATGACTGGCTGAGTACCGGGCTCCCGGCGGCGGTGACCGCGACGAAGGCTGCCAGCCGCCACTGCCGGGTGGTCAGCAACCAGCCGGCGACTGGCAGGAGTATCAGCCACCAAACGGCGGGACTGCCGATCGTGCTGATTACCTTCATGACATCGGTGCTGCCCGGGTGCTGCAACGCATACTGATGCAGGGTGCGTGCGACCCGCGTGTCGAGGTCGACGACGAGGCCGTGCTTGTCGCCGACGAGCACGGCCAGCACTGAGCAGGGGACGGCCAGGAACACGGCGACCGCCGCCAGCAGGACGCGTGCCTGCGGCTGGCGACGAGACGTCTCGATGCTGGTCTGGGCCATGGCAGTTCGGCTGGGGTACCCCGTGTCCAGGCCAGCCAAACGCCGACAACTAGTTCTTCGCTAAGGTTGCGCGGCGGCAAATCGGCAATGTAAGATTGGTGTGAAGCGCAAGGTTAGCGCTGGCACAGGCCGTCCCGTCCTCCAGTGGTCCCCCCGATCCGCCGAGGATGGGACGGCCTACAGCGTTAACCTCCGTGTCGCGCCGGTGTCCCAGGCGGGTTGGTGGCTCAGCTCAGCGGACGGGTGGCGCCGACCAACCCCGAGGACACGCTGCCCAGCGGCGTGATGCGCACGATGTCGCCGGACTCCGGCGCCTGAATCACGTTGCCGTCACCGACGTATACCGCGACGTGGTGGATACCGGACACCTTGCCGTTGCTGCTCCAGAAGACCAGGTCGCCGGGAAGCAGCGCGGTGAGCACGGGGTGGAACGACCCGGAGCCGTACTGCGTCTCGGCGCTGTGGGCCATGCCCAGGTACGGCGCCCACGCGTAGAGCGCGAGCCCCGAGCAGTCGAAGCCGGTCAGGTGGCAGTCGTGGCGCGCGGCGCCGCCCGCGCAGATCCCGGCAGTCGGGCCGGCGGCGTTGCCACCGGCCCAGGCGTAGGGCGTGCCGAGATACTGCAGCGCGCGATCGACCACGGTCTGACCCATCGCCGCGGTCCAGTGCGAACTGACCGGCGCCGCCTTGGCGTGACCTACCTGCAGGGCGATCGCCTCGTAGTGCTGGTTGAGCTCGCCGGCTCGCGCCGGGTCGGCAGCCGACCATCCGCCGAGGAAGGTCGACAGTGCGGCGTCGGCTTGTTTCTGGGTTGTCTTGGCGTTGGCCAGGGCTGCGCGTAGGTTCTTGAACGCCGCCTGTCCAGCGGCGAGCGCGCGGTTTGCGTGGGCACGGATGGAGTTGAGGCGTGCCGTCTCGTGCGTGACCGCGGCCAGCGCGGCCTGCTCGGCCCGCACTGCGGTGTTGCGGGCTTGGACGGCGAGGGTCATTCGCGTGACGATGTTGGCCTGGTGATCGGCCAGCATCTGTTGCTCGGCGCCGGTGGTCAGCAGCGCGTTCGGATCCTCGGACACCAGCAGGGATCCGATCGATGAGCCCAGCGATCCTGGCGCGCCATCACTCTCGTAAGCCGAGACCGCAGACGCGACCAGCTCCTGGTAGGAGGCTTGGTATTCCTCGCGGGCAGTGTTGAGCTGCTTGACGGCGGCCACCTGGGTGGCCTCGGCCTGCGCCTGGACGATGCGCTGGGCGGTGAAACGCTGCTCGGCAATGGAGGCGGCCTCGGACAGACGGGCAAGGTGCCTGGCCTGCGACTTGATGCTGCGTTGCACGGTGGCAACCTTGTGATCGGCGGCGTTCTTGGCCTGCTGGACCTGGTCGCCGACCGTCTGACCGACCGGGCCGGCCGGGTTCGGGATGGGTGTACCCGAGCTGGCGAGCGGAGCGAGCGTCACGCAGGCGGCGGTCGCCAGCACGACCAGCAGCACCAGTAGCGCTGTGCGGGTTCGCTTCACTCGAGGGATCACCATTTACTCGTGCCTGTTGACGTTAATATTGGTGTTAAGCAAGTGTAAAAATATTACCTCAAGTGGTACCCGATCCTCGATCAAGTTAACAACAATCACACACCGAGTCTCTGCTCCGCCACAAGGAAATCCCCGCGTTTTCGGCCTGGAGGGCCTGTCGCCTTTGCCCCGCTTCTGCATGTTTCCGCGGGCCCGCAGTGCGGGCTAGCGGGGCAAAGCCCGGCAAGTCGGGCGCGGCGACGTCGGGCTACGCCGTCGCTAGCGAGGTGAACTGTCTGTTACATCTTGTTAGGGGATCGCTTGATCGGGTTAGGTTCTGCATAAGGGACGATCGCAGACCGCTGGACCCCCGCCCGGCGAGACCTGTCCCTCTGGAGGCACCCATGTCTGACCGGCAAAGCCCCGAAGCAGTCGCGATCTTGCGCCGTGAGTTCCCGCAGGTGCCGCCACGCGTCATCACCTCCGTACTCGCCGCGTACCGGCCCATCACACCGACCGTGAGCGATGCCGTTGATGCCGCCCGGACGCGAATCCTGGACGCCCGCGCGGTCTGACGTCCGCTGGTCCCTGCCGTCCCACCGACCTACCTCGGGCGGGGCGGCCACTCTTGGCGGCGTGCCGCCGCAGCGCTACCGTCCGCGCTCTGCATCTGGGGAGGGCCGACGTGGTGAACCCGCAGCGCGGCACGCACGTTGCCACCGGTCCCGACCACGCAGCCGCCGGGGCAGGCCACCGCGCCGACTCTCGTCGCGCCCAGTTCCCCGGTGCCGAGCAGTCCTTCACCGGCTGCGCTGCTCGCGCGTTTCCGGGGCCAGCGGTTCGGCCATGGCCGCGGCTTGCGGTTCTCGCGTCCGGACGCGGCGTGATCACTTACCGGATCTACACGTTCTGCAGCGACGACCCGCTCCGCCGTGCGACAAGGTGGTGGGCAACAACATCATCGAGGCGGATGGATCGTGCTGTCCCTGCACAGCGCGTTCAGCGCGGGCAAGGCCGTGATAGCCGAGGGCACGGTCGTGGCGTCATCCGACATCACGATGCACGCTGGTGACTCGATCACGGCTCAGTTGCGCACGTATTTGCTCACGTTGTTGATCGGCACCGCCGGAGCATTTTCGTTCTGCTCGCCGAATGCGCCGCCGGGTACCCGCGGCGCGTGACGCTGGCTTCTCCATAGCCTCGCACGGCGCGGCATGCGATCGCCGGAAACAAACCGATGGCACCATCCGGCGATGGGCATCGGACGGGCACGCGCACCGGAGGCCGCCGAATGATGCTTGCCCAGCTGCTGCTCGACGCGCCGACGATCGACCCGCAGGCGGTCGATCTCGACGCCGCGGACCGGGTGACCTACCTGCTCGAACAGACCTTCCGGTACGAATACCCGCAACCGGTCCGCGGCCTCAAGCAGCGGCTCGTCGCGCTGCCACCCGCCCGGCACGGCAACCAGTATCTGCTTGCGCACCGCCTCGACGTCGACGGTGCGGCGGCTCGACGCGAGTCACGCCACGACGCGCACGGCAACACGGTGGTTCGGCTGCGCGTGGACCGCGTCGAGCAGACCGTGCAGTTCCGAATCGGCGCGCTTCTGGTGCGCGTGCAACGAGACGGCCCGGTCGCGCTGGCGGCGACCGCGCTCGGCGATCCGAGGCTGTTACGTCCCACCCGGCTCACGGCACCCGACGACCGGTTGCGCACTCTGGCCGCCGAGCTCGCCGGGCACGACAGCCCGCTCGACCAAGCCGACCGGATCTGTCGGGCCGTGCACGGCGCGATCGCCTACGAATACGGCGTCACGTCGATTCACACGACTGCGGCCGAAGCTCTCGCGGGCGGGCGAGGCGTCTGCCAGGACTCGGCGCACATCATGCTCGCGCTGTGCCACCTGCTGGGCCTGCCGGCCCGGTACGTGTCGGGACACCTGATCGGGCAGGGCGGAACGCACGCCTGGGTCGAAGTACTTGCTCGACGTGACGACCGTGCGATCGCGCTGCCGTTCGACCCCTGCAACGGGGTACCTGCCTCGGCCCGCTACCTGACTGTCGCCACCGGACGGGACTACTCGGACGTGGCTCCGACCTCGGGCACGTACCTTGGGCCGGCCGGTGGTCACCTCACCACCGAGCGGCGGTTAGCGGTTCTCGCTGCAGCCTGACGGACTCGCGGCGATCGGGACGTGGCCGGCGCACGCGATGACGGGCAGCGGCGGGTAGCGCGCAAAGCGGCTGTCGGACGAGGCGAGCCCACAGCGCAGATAGGTCGTGCCGCGATTCGTCGGGCGCAGTATCGCGTGCCGGCACGTTGCGCACAGTCCGGGGGTTGCGCGAAGGCCAACAGGTTCGTCAGGCACACCGCCATCCTGCCGGTCGTACCCTCGGTCTGGTGGAGCTGCCGACCGGCACCCGAGCGCAGGCCGCCGCACCGGCGGTGGCTGCGACGCGGTCGCGCCTCATCGGGCTGGACGGTATTCGTGGCCTCGCTGCCCTGTTCGTCGTGACCAACCACATCTTCTTGCGCGCCTTCCCCGGCTATCCGGCCGACCACGCGCCGTGGTGGGCATCGCCGTTCATCTACGGCCGGTTTGCGGTAGTCGTTTTCATCGTGCTGTCCGGGTTCTCGCTGGCACTTTCGCCGGCGCGCGCTGGTTGGCAGCTCGGCGGCTTGGCGAAGTTCGCGCGGCGGCGGGCCTGGCGGATACTGCCGCCGTATTGGGCAGCGCTGGTGTTCAGCGTGCTGATGACGTGGTTCGTCGTCGCCCAGCCGGGTTGGCCGATCCCGAACGCACAGTCAGTTGCCGTCAACGGCCTGCTGGTGCAGGACGTGTTCGGGGTGCCGAGTCCGAACCGCGCGTTCTGGTCGATCGCCATTGAGGCGCAGCTCTACGTCGCCTTCCCGTTGTTGATCCTGGCGATGCGGCGGCTCAACGCGGTAGTGATGCTCACCTGCGTCGCAGCGCCGGTGTGCGCGCTCGGCATCTGCAGTGCGCTGCGCGTGCGAACGGCGACCGCTCTGATCAACCAGTACACGCCCGATCTCGCCGTGCTGTTCGCAGTCGGTGTCCTAGCCGGCGCGATCGTCACCGCCACCGACCGCCGCCGCGCCTGGCCGTGGCACTGGTTTGCGCTCGCGTTCGCCGTCCCGGTATTTGTGCTCATCGCCTGGCAGGGCTCGATCTGGACGATCGACAACTTCTTCTGGGTCGACCTGGCACTCGGCCCGGCGATCGGTTGCCTGCTGGCCGCCGTCACGACCGCGCGCCCGCGACCGCTGGTGCGCGCGCTCGAGACTCGTCCACTGCGTCGCCTCGGCTCGTTCTCCTACAGCCTGTACCTGACGCACGCGCCGATCGTCATCGCCGTCTATTACGGCTTCATGGTCGGCCGCGTGCCGAGGGGCGTGCCGATGTTCCTCGTGTTGTGCGTGATTGTGCTTCCGCTCACCGTCCTGTTCGCGCGCCTGTTCGCCGCGGTGTTCGAGTTGCCTTTCCAGCGTCAACGCGGGTGGGGTGCAATACGGGACGCGGTGCGCCTGCCGACCCGGCGTGGCCGGTCGGAGTTAGCGACGGTCGTCGATGCTGGCGGCGAGCGCAGCATTGGTGTCTCCGCGCCGCGGCCCGTCGAGGATGTCGAACAGATCATCGCGCCCTACCTCGAGGATGCACCGCGATCGACGTTGCCCGCCACATCGAGCGGGCAGACGGACGGGCTACCAGGAGCAGCGCCTGGCCGCCCGTCCGTCTGCGGACGGAAGCTACGCGTCGCTCAGCTCTCGGTAGTAGTAGGTCGCCGGCTCAGGCTCACCCGCACTGATGTTGGTGTAGCCGTACCGCTCGTAGAAGCGTCGCGCGCCGGTGTCACCGCCGTCGACGTTGATCTCGACCAACTCGACGCCGCGCTGCCGTACGGCGTCTTCCACGCCGGCGAGTAAGGCCGCGCCGACGCCGAGCCCGCGGTGGGTGGGCGCGACGTACAGCTCGTCGAGCAACGCCACCGGTCCGTCGTACCAAACGTTGGGTCGCAGCGTGACGAGAGCGAGCGCGATGGCCGGATCCCCGGCCAGCAGCGCGATCACGTCACCGCCGGCGAGCAGCCGTTTCAGCCGAGCGGTCAGGACCGCCGCTCCGGGCGTGGGTGTGTCGTACTCCCTGTTGAACGCATCGAGCAGTTCGGCGAATGTGCCGGCGTCGGCCACGTCCGCGCGTCTTGGCGGCGACGGTCTGCGTTCCACAACTTCATCATGCCGGGCCGTTGGACTTGATCAGATCGGCCGTGAGCCCTAATCTGCGGGAATCATCCGGCGGGGGATGAGCGAGAGGCTTGCCCTTGTCCGTCCACACCTTCGCCGGCGAGCAGGCCTACGTCGCCAACGCAAAATCGATCGGTCTGCGGTGGCGCGCCTATCTCGGCCTTGCGGCGGTTCCGCTAGTGCTCGTCGCGGTTGCCTTCGCGACGCCCTCGTTCCCGTTCAAGGACCTGTGCGTGGGTTTCGCGGTCGGTGGCGTCGTGATGACGCTTGCGCTGAGTGCCGCGAATTTCGACAGCCGGCCGATGTGCGGCCATCTGGCCGAGACGTTCAGCCTGGAGTCGCTGCGCAAGGTGTCCGGCTGGACGGTGATCGAGAACCTGCCGTTCGACGGCGTCGACGTCGATCACGTCGTCATCACTCCGTCGGGCGTGCTCGCCGTAGAGACCAAGTACTTCGGCCCCCTGATTAGGGGCAGTCAAGCCGAACGCGACCGGGTGGCGCAAGCGCGTGAGTCCGCCACCGCCGCGGCGCGGAAGGTGCACCTGTTCCTGCGTTCGGAGAAGCTGCACGAGGCGGTCAAGATCACCCCGGTGCTGATGGTCTGGGGACCGGGCGCGCCGAGATTCACTGAGACCCATCGCGTCCTAGCCGACGGCGTTCACGTCGTGCAGGCCGAGCACCCGCAACTGTGGTCGCATCTGTTTCAAGCGCCGCTGGTCAGCGTTGCCACGCGCGAGCGCGTGTCTCAAGCACTCGACCGGTACGTGGCCAAGAAGCTCGCCCGCGACGCTGAGCGGGTGCCAGCGTTGCGAGGCCGCATGTGGGCTGAGTTCCGCGCCGGGATGAGCGCCGAACGCACGGCACGTGCGTTGCGCAAGGTGCAGGCTGATCAGCTGCGGCGCCGGCATCAACGGCGCAGACGGCCGGCCGATCGGCCACCCCAGGGTGAGGAACTCGTGGCCTGAGCGGGCCGGGCGCGCCCGCCGGAAATGATCGATCGTGCCGCCGGTTCGGGCACGATGAAGGCTATGGCGGGAACGGTCTATCTCGGCGGCGGTGGCAGCGCGGCCGATGAAGCGCAACTGTGGCGCGCCATGCTGCCCGGCAAGCGCAAGGTTCTCTACTGGCCCATGGCGCTGCCCCTCGAACGACGTGCTACTGCCACTGCCTGGCTCTCAGCCTCGCTGCGTGCTCTCGGCCTGGCCGCCGAGATCGAGACGTGGATCGAGTTGGACGATCGTGTCGCCATGGCGCCGCTGACAGCGGACCTGCTGTTCGTGGGTGGCGGGAACACCTTCAGCCTGCTCGACCAAGTCCGGCGAGCGGGATTCCTCGATGCTGTTGCCAGCTTCGTGGCCGGCGGCGGCGACTACTACGGCGGGAGTGCTGGCGCCATCCTGGCCGGCGAGAGCGTCGCGATCGCCGAGACCCTCGACGCGAACGATGTCGGTTTTGTCGATCTTGACGGCATCGGGCTCATTACCGGCTTCGTCGTCCTGCCGCACTACGTCGCCGATCAGTCGTCGGCGACGCGCGCCTGGGCAGCGCGGCATCGGACCACGGTGCTGGGCACCCCGGAACGGTCTGGCCTGGTCGTTGATGATCGTCTCGTCACGGCCGCCGGCCCTGCGCCGGTCTGGGAGTTCACTGGCGCCGGCCGCGTGATCGCTCGCCCACCGGGCCACCAATGGCGCCCGCGAACCTGATCGTGCGCAGGCGGCCGGCTACGACGATGCGTGGGCTGGTCTTTCGGAATCAACTGTCCGCGACCGACGGGTCGGTGGGACACCGTGGATGGCTTGGTAGCCGGCGGGTTCGGAGAACAGCACGCCCTGGTCGCGACCCTAGCTGCGTCACTCGCTCGATCGCGAACGGATTTCGTCAGCTCCCGTAGTTGATTACGAACCGCGGCACGTCGTCGGCTGCGTGCAATAGACGATCAGGCCGCCGTCTTCAGCAAGGGTCGGTGTAGCCGCCAGCTTGCGCCGCAGGTCGGACCCGATGCCCGTCGCGTTCGTTCGATAGAGGATGAGCGTGTCGCCGGAGTAGAGGTAGCGGGTGAGATCACGTTGCCACTTGGGGTTTCTCGTGCGGTCAATGTTCTGGCCGTGCCCATACCGGGCATCGCGACCACGCGCGCGGCCGCTCACGTCTACCCAGTTGGGGCAGCCATTTCGAAGATCGCGAGTGAGCACGTCCAGTTCTATCAACACGATTGGTGAGTCGGTCATGACACAGTGCGATGCAGTGACAGCGTGCGTCAGTCGGCGTGGGAAGGGCAGCACGGTTTGTTCGGGTAGGTAGATGGCGGTGGCCGCCGCACCGGCGACGACGGCTGCAATCAAAGCCGTGACGACTACCGGTTTAGCGCGTCGTTGGACGGAACCGGGTACGCGCGCTACGACGACGTGCACCGCCGCCGCGACGACAATCGCTAGGGGAGCAGCGAAGAAGTCGTTGTAGAAGGGAAAGTACGTGGGGGCGGCTATCAAGACACCAAGCTGAGTGACGAGAAGCACGACGGGTAGCCGTCCCGTCGGCGCTCGCCACGCTGCCGCGCACATGCTTACGACGGCAAGGGCCACCGCGGCAACGACGCACCAGCGAACGATCACGGCGACGCCCTCGTGGAAGACGCTCGCCGTCGACATGTAACCAAGCCGCCAGATGAGCCGATGAGTGTCGACGCGTCCCAGTTGTTCGACGATGATCATCCGCCACATGCTTCGAGGGGCTGTCGCGAAGAACGGCGCTGTTATCGCGACCGCAGATACGGCACCGCCGAGGATGAGAGCACGGCTGCGACGCCAAGAACGATTTCTGGCAATCTCATAGGCAAGGATGATCCCGGCCGGGACCACAAACCAGATCTTGGTCGCCATCGCTGCGCCGAGCGCGAGACCGGCGAGGAAGGCCGGGCGGGTGGCCGTCGCGCCGGGTCTGGCCAAGTACGCACGTAACCCGAGAAGCAGCAGGAAGTTGCCGAGGACCTCGAGCCGGATCGAGTACTCCGCCCCGACGGCGCCGACCCATACCGCGTAGAACAATCCGCCGACCAGGGCAGGACGACCTCCCAGACCCATCCGGATCGCGACTGACCGCACCAAGACCGCGTTGATGCAGCCG
>DASRSG010000074.1:0-15917 GCA_035656595.1 Jatrophihabitantaceae bacterium
CTCCGCTCGCGGCGAGTTGATCCAATGCCGCTACGGCCTGCTCCGGGGTGTAGCCGCCCGCGATCAAGACACCGATCGCCTGGTTCACCATCGAAAGGTCCGCCAATCGGTCAACCGACTCGGCGGGCATCACGAGGTCCTGGTCCAAGGTGAGGCCCGAAGCCGGACGGCCGATAACCCAGCTCAGGTCGGCGTGCAGGTCGACGAAGGCCCCCGGGGTCGAGCCGTAGAGAACCAGGGCGACCCCCCCGATTACAGACTCGCCAAACAGGGCGATGCGCAACGACGCCTCGACCTTGTCCCCGGCGGTGATCCCGTCCATCGCGACGACGACAATCTGCTGCCCGGGCCGGCCGATATGCAGGGACAGGCCGACAAAGCCGGGCACCGCGGTCACGACCGCGGTCGCTACTTGCTGCACCGACCGCGCGATGTCGATGTCGGGATCGTCCAAGGCGGCGGTGAGCAGGGCCAATCCGGGAACGATTCCGGCGGGCAGGTCCACAGAGGTGTGCTCCGCTGAGACGTCCCCGATCCGCCGTTCGTCCGCGCAGGTCTCCCGTATCGCGACAGCGATACCGGGGTGGGCACCGGATCCGGTCAGGGCCTGAAACCGGCTGGTCCCGGCTCAACCCTACTCGCAGCGCATCAGGAGACCGCGCCGTCGAGCCAGCGGTCGATGAGGTACCGCGAGATCGAGAAGTGCGGCGGGATCGCGCGCAGCCGGTACGTCCCGTCCGCCGGAGCTGCCAGATCATCGGTCCAATCGCGCGCCTGCCGGATCTCGTCGCGAGTGAACCAGCCGGCATCGGCCATCTCGACCGGGTCCAGGCTCAGCGACGGATCGCCGTCGAGGCGGGCGATGAAGCCGACCATCAACGATGCCGGGAAGGGCCACGGCTGCGAGGCGAGATAGCCGATGTCAGTGATCGCGACGCCCACCTCTTCGTAGACCTCGCGCGCGACCGCGGCCTCGAGCGATTCACCGGGCTCGACGAAGCCGGCCAGCGTCGAGAAGCGGCCCTCACCCCACTGCGGGCCGCGCCCGAGCAACGCCCGATCTCCGCCGTCGTGCACGAGCATGATCACCGCCGGATCGGTGCGGGGAAAGTGCAGGCTGCCGTCGGCGATGCACGTTCGCGTCCAGCCGGCTTGGGTTTCGATCGTCGCGTCGCCGCACAGCGGGCAGTGCCTGTGCCGCTGATGCCACTGCTCGAGGGCGATTGCGCTCACGACCAGCGCCGCTTCGAGGTCGTCGGCGTGAGCGCCGAACTCGCGCAGGGTCTGCCATTCGTCGGCGTCGTCGGCCTCGACGCTCGCGGCGAAATACGCGACGTCGTCGATCACGCCGAGGAACCGGTGCGGCGCAGCGGCCGTGATCGAATCCGGATCGCGGAATACCAGCCGTCCGGCGCCGTTCGTGGGGACGGCCGACTTCGGCGTGACGGCCACGACGCGGCCGCGCCGCCAGGCGTCGGCGAGCCACGCGTCATCCGTGCGGTGCACGGCCGCACGGTCGTAGCTGTACCGCGACAGCGGCGGGCCCGCGGTCATATCTCGATCGGACCGAGCACCGCCAACCGGTCGGCGACCGTGGCCGCATCGCCGACGACGACCGAGGTGAATCGCGTCGGTGCCAGGTAGTTGGCCGCGGCCGCGCTCACGTCCTCGACGCTCACCTGCTGCAGTCGTGCCGGATGCTCGATGATCCAGTCGAGTCCCAGCCCGAACGCCGACAGCGCCGACAGCGTCGACGCCAGACCGGTTTGGGTCGCGGTCGAGAGCGCGAGCGAGCCGATCGCGTACTGCCGCACGGACTCGACCTCGTGCTCGGTCACCGGCAGAGTGGCCATCTTGCCGAGCTCATAGGTCGTCTCGAGCAGTGATGGGGCGGTCACCTCGGTAGCGACTTCGGCGTCGAGCATGAGAATAGAGCCGAGCACCTGGTGATCGATGCGGCTGTGCGGCCCGTACGTGTAGCCCTTGTCCTCGCGCAGGTTCTCCACCCAGCGCGAGGAGAAGTAGCCGCCGAAGATGAGGTTTGCCAGCTGCAGTGCCGGGTAGTCCGGGTCGGTGCGGGGCAGCGCCATCGTCGCCATCCGCAGCGATGACTGCACCGAACCGGGTCGATCGACCATGAGCAACGGGCTCGGCGGCGGATCGGGCAGCTTCGGGATTCGGGGTTTCTTACCGCGGCCGGCCCACGCGCCGAGCGCCCGCTCGGCCTGATCGAGCGCGCGTTTGGGCGAGACGTCGCCGACGAGGATCAGCACTGCACCGTCGGGACGGACGCGATCGCGGTGCAGGTTGTTTACCTGCGTCGGAGTCGCGGCGGCGACGGCATCAGCGGTTGGCAGGTCGAGGGCATAGGGATGATCGCCCCACATCCGCGCAGCGAGCCGCTCGCCGGCGATGACGCCACTGCGCGAGCGGGCAATGCTCAATCGCTCGATCTCGCGCTCGCGCTCGCGCGCCACCTCGTCCGGCGCAAACGTCGCCTCGGTGAGCACCAGCGCGACCAGGTCGAGCAGGCCGCCCAGCGCGGGTGCTAGCACGTTGCCGGTGAACAGCAACCGGTCGGCGTCTACGCCGACCGACAGGTCAGCGCCCAACGATTGGATGGCAGAAGCGAGTTCTGCCCGATCGTGCGGGCCGGCGCCGGTGAGCAGACTGTCGGCAAGCACCGCGGCGCGCGCCGGATGCGTCGCGCCCGAGCCGAGGAACGGGATGCGCAGTCGTACCTCGACCAGTGGCACGCCGGGCTTGCGTACCGCGACGATATGCAGCCCGCTATCGGTCGTGCGCTCGTCCACGCTGAGCTTGCGTGCACGGCGCGGCTTGGTGAGGGCAGGAACCACACTCATCGACTGCCTCCCGCGACTAGTTCGAGCACGGCTCGGCGGCTGGCTTGCAGGCCGCCAGCGGCCCGGCGCACGGCGTCCTCGGACACGGCCTCGAGCAGGCTTGGCAGTTCGGCGATCATCTCGGTCCGTCCATAGATCAACTCGAACTTCGCGAACTCGAGCGTGCGCGAGATGACTGGATCGAGTTCGCGTAGCACCGCCGCCGCTAGCCGGCGCCGTACCCGGTCGAGCTCGCCGGCATCGAGGCCGTCGGTCGCGATTCGTTCGAGTTCCTCGTCAATGGCCCGCAAGATCGCATCGAGCGAGGCTGCGTCGGGATAGTGCGCCGAGATCGTGAGCGCGGTGGGATCTCGCTCGTCGAACGGGTCGCCGAATTCGCCGATGTAGGCGGCAATGTCGGTGACGATGTGGTCGCGCTGGACGAGGCGTCGCTGCAGTCGCGAGGCATCGCCGTCGGTGAGCACCTCGGTGAGCAGGATGTGCGCCAAGTGGTCGTCGAGTTCGCGGACCGGGTTGGGAACGCGGTAGCCGATCGCGACGGCGGGAATGGGTGCGTGTGCATCGTGGTGCGTCTCGCGCCGCTCGGCGGTCAATGCGGGTTCGGCGAAGTTGGGCCGCTTCGGAGTGCGCCGTTTGGTGATGCCGCCGAAGTGCCTGTCGACCAGTCCCAACGTCTCGTCCACATCGAGATCGCCGACCACGGACAGGACGGCATTGCCCGGTGCGTAGTACTTCTTGAAGAAGTCGGTCGCGTCGTCGACGGTGGCGCTCTCGAGATCTTCGAAGCCGCCGTACCCGTTGTGCGAATTCGCGAAGCTGTCGAACAGGACGGCCGGTAGGTAGATCCAGGGAAACCCGCCGTAGGGGCGATTGAGCACGTTCACCCGAATCTCGTTCTTGACCACGTCCAGCTGGTTGGCCAGGTTCTCTTCGGTGATTCGCGGTGAGCGCATCCGGTCGGCTTCGAGGAACAGGCCCCGCTCGAGCGCATTCGACGGCAGCGACTCGAAGTAGTTGGTGTAGTCGATATGGGTGCTGCCGTTGAACGTCCCGCCCGACGATTGCACGTAGCGGAAGTGCTCGAGCTTCTCCAGGTTCGTCGAACCCTGAAACATCAGGTGCTCGAAGAGGTGGGCGAAGCCGGTGCGCCCCTCCGGTTCGGAGCGGATCCCGACGTCGTAGAGCACGGCGATGCCGATGACCGGCGCACTGCGGTCAGGCGAGACGACGACCCGCAAACCGTTGTCGAGGGTGTGATGGGTGACGTCGAAGGACAACTTCGGCAACGCGGCAGCGAGTTTCGGCACGACGTCCACACTAGGGGGCGCTAGTCTCCGCGCAGCCCGGCCCGTCCCAATGCCGCGAAGTTCGCCCACAGCAGCCCGGTGGCCTCCGCTCCCTTGTAGAGCATCGAGAGGGTGACCTTTTCGTTCGGCGCATGGATCTGATCGTCAGGCAGGCCCACGCCGAGGAACACGAGCGGCGCGCCGATCGCCTCCTGCAGCGCGGCCTCGGGCCCGCTGCCACCCTCGCGCGTGGGCAGCACCGGACGGCCGTCGAACGCGGCGCTGATCGCGTCGGTGAGTGCGTTATATGCGGGCGTCCCTATCGGCACGAGGCAGGCGCGGACGCCGTCACCCTCCCAGTGGATCGTCGCCGTGATCCCGTCCGGCGTGTGGGCCGCAACGAATGCCTCGACACCGTCGCGCACCTTTGCCGGATCTTGATCGGCGACCAGCCGGAAGGAGAGCTTTGCGAACGCGTCGCTCGGAATGATCGTCTTGTTGCCCTCGCCCTGGTACCCGCCACCAAGGCCGTTGACCTCGGCGGTGGGACGCGCGCCGAGGCGCTCGAGCGTCGAGAATCCGCGCTCGCCGCGAAGGGCACGCGATTTGGCGACGGTGAGGAACTCGGCGTCGCTCTCCGGAACCTTCGCGAACAGGGCGCGCTCCTCGTCGGTCAGTTCGAGCACGTCGTCGTAGAAGGCCGGGATCTGTACCCGTCCGTCGTCGTCGTGCAGCTTGGCGACCAGACGGGCGATCTCGGTTGCCGGATTGGGGACGGCCCCGCCGAACACCCCGGAGTGCAGATCGAGGTCGGGACCGTGGAACGAGAGTTGGCATACGGCCATGCCGCGCATGCCGGTGACGGTGCTCGGCACGTCCGCGGCGATCATGCCGGTGTCGGTGATGACGACGACGTCGGCGTCGAGCCGGTCGCGCCGCTCGGCGACCAGCGCCTCGAAGTTCGGCGAGCCCGACTCCTCCTCGCCTTCGATCAGGAACTTGAGTGTCACCGCCGGCGCCGACCGTCCGGTCGAGGCCAGGTGCGCACGCAACCCGAGCAGATGGAACAGCAATTGGCCCTTGTCATCGGACGCGCCGCGGGCACGCAGCACATCGCCGTCGACGGTCGGGCTGAACGGATCGGTATGCCACAGCTCCAGCGGATCGACCGGCTGCACGTCGTGGTGTCCGTATACGAGCACGACGGGAGCATCGGCGTCGTCGCTCGGCCACTCCGCGTAGATGGCCGGCAGCCCGGCGGTCTGCCAGGTCTCGACGGTCGGGAAGCCGGTGCGCTGCAGTGCAGCCACGAGCCACTCGCCGCTGCGCACGACGTCGCCGTGATGTTCGGGCTGCGCGCTGATGCCCGGGATACGCAGCCACGCATCGAGGTCGGCCAGCAGTTCGTCGCGATGTTGGGTTACGTAGTCGCGTACTGAGCTCACGGATCTGGACGATAGCCTGCTCGGCGTGGACGTCGACGTCGCGATCATCGGAGCCGGTCTTGCCGGTGCCGCTAGCGCGTGGTCACTCGCCCGGCGCGGACGGTCGGTGGTGCTGCTCGAGCAGTTCGAGCCGGACCACTTGCAAGGCTCGTCGCACGGGTCAGCGCGAATCGTCCGCCGGGTATATGGCGATTCGCTCTACGTGTCGCTGACCGGCCAGGCGTTCGAGCTGTGGCGCGAGGTTGAATCGGCGGCAGATATGTCGTTGCTGCGGATGCACGGCGGGTTGGACTTCGGTCCGCGGCGCAACGTGCCAGGCATCGTGTCGGTGCTGTCGTCGTTGGACGTCGCGTTCGAACTGCTGCCCGCCGCGGAAGCGGCCGACCGGTGGCCAGGCATGGTGTTCGAGGGTGACGTGGTGTTCCACCCGCAGGCCGGCACGATGGACTCCGGAGCTGCGGTCACCGCGCTGATTTCGCTGGCGGTGGCCGCGGGCGCCGACGTGCGCTACTCGACTCCGGCGGTGTCAGTGTCATCGGCCGGGGTGGTCGAGCTGGCCGACGGCTCCTCGGTTTCCGCGTCGTCGGTCGTCGTGGCAGCCGGCGCATGGGTCGAGCCGCTGCTCTCCGACGTGGTCTCGCTTCCGCCGCTGCGGGTGACGCAACAGCAGATCTTCCACTTCCCGCGGTTCGATCCGTCGGCGCCGCCCTGGCCGTCGGTGATTCACGAGTCATCGGCCAACGCGGTGTATCACCTCGCTGGTGGACGAGACGGTGGGCCGCACGACGATCGCAAGATCGGCGAGCATGACGGCGGTTCCGCGTGCAGCGCCGCGACTCGGTCTGGCGTCATCGATCCGGCCTCGCAGGAGCGCGTGATCTCCTACGTGCAGCGATGGTTGCCCGGGTTGTCACCCGACCCGTCCTCGTCGGCAACCTGCCTCTACACCGAGACGCCGTCGGAGGACTTCATCCTCGATCGGGTCGGTCCGGTCGTGGTGTGCTCACCATGTTCAGGACACGGCGCGAAGTTCGCCCCGCTCGTCGGTGAGCTGGTGGCTGGGCTGATCGCCGGCGGGTCGGTGCCTTCGCGGTTCACTCTGGCGTCGCATCTGTCTGGTCGGTTGGGCTCGGTTTCGCTGTAGACCCCATCGACCAAACCCGGCCCAAAGCCGAACCCCCGACGCCCTTCTACGAGCAGCTAGCAGCAACGCTGAAGCTCGTGCGGCACGACACGCCGATGAGATTGCCGCACAGCGTTCATTGTCGGCACGCAGCTGCCGTAGACCTCGGTCGCGTTCTCGGTACGATCTGCTCGACGCCGCGTGGCCGGCCTGTGCCGTGTGCGGACGTCCAGCGAGAATCATGCGGTGCAGTGGCTCACGAGCGCGACGATCGATCGATCCGTGCTGGACCTTCGCCCGGACTATCGCGCAGTGCTGATCGTGGCCGACGCTCTGCAGCCAGGCCCGAGCGACGAAACCAGCTCGGCACTGTTGCGGGACGCGGAAGCCAGCGCCACCAACCTGCTCGACGGACGCGCGCCCGAGGAACTCGAACCGGTAGCGCACTGGCGCGAGGCGTATCGCGCGTTCGGTGCCAAGCCACAACGCACCCGACCGAGCGTCGAAGCATTGCTGCGCCGGATCGACGGCGGCATGCCGCGCGTCGATCGGCTGACCGACGCGTACAACGCAGTCTCGATCACGCACCTGCTGCCCATCGGCGGGGAGGACCTGAGCGGCTATGAAGGACCAGCGCGGTTGGTGCGCGCGTCCGGCGATGAGCGGTTCGACACCACGAACAGCGGCGAAGCGCTGGTCGAGCACCCCGAGCCGGGCGAGGTGATCTGGCGCGACGACGCGGGCGTGACGTGCCGCCGGTGGAACTGGCGGCAGTGCACCCGCACCCGCATCACGGCCGCGACGACGCGCGCGGTGTTCGTCCTCGACGGTCTCGGCGATTGCGACCTGGGCGCGGCGGCCGAGGCAATCAGGTCGAACCTGTCGAAGCTCTGTCCGCGGGCGAGGTTCGAGAGCTACTCGCCGACGGTTATCTCGACCTGATCGGGATAGAACGCGGCGTGCCCCGCGATGTCGGCAACCGCGTCGTAGGGCTGCTCGTAGGTCCAGATCGCGTCGGTGAGCTCGCCGTCAGCGGTGGCGATCGTGTAGTACGACGCGTCCCCCTTGTACGGGCAATACGTGTGCGTGTCGGTGTGCCGGATCGCGTCTTGATCGATCGCCGCCAGCGGCACGTACTGCACGGCTGGATAGCTGGCTTCGCGCAGCGTCAGCGCCTTGTCGGTGTCCGCGAGCACACGCCCGGCAACGCGCACCACCACGCGGGCCGGTGTCGGTTCGACGGTGATGGGGTGATCGGGTCCGGGGAACTTCCGCTCTCGAGTCATGCAGGCACAACCGAAGCAGCCCAAGGAACCTTCCCGCGAGTGCGGTTTTTCTCCTCTGGCCAGCTGCCAACTCTTTGGGGCTAACCGGCGAGCAGCTCGCGCAATCCGGCAGCGTCGAGCAGGCCGGCCGGCTCGACGGTCTCGTTGGTGCGCACGTAGTGGAACGCCGCGCGCACCCGATGCACCTCGGCGTCAGGGATTCCGCATAGCCGCGCCCACGCGAGCCGATACGCCGCCAACTGCACGGCGGCAGCGCTCGCCTCGGCACCGGTCGGCTTGCGCCCGGTCTTCCAGTCGACGACGACCCAACCGTCGGCGGCATTGCCGAAGACTGCATCCATCCGTCCCCGCACAACCCGGTCGTCGTGCACGGCCATCTCGAAGGGCACTTCTACTTCGGTCGGCGTCCGGTTCGCCCAATCGCTGGCGAGGAAGGCCGCGCGCAGCGCTTCGAAGTCAGCGTCGTCGGCCGTCTCGTCCGCGGCACCGGGCAGCTGGTCGAGATCGAGCAGCGTCTGTGCCTGCCACCGTTCCTCGAGCCAGGTGTGGAATGCCGTGCCGCGACGGGCCCACGGCGCGGGCGCTCGCGGCAGCGGGCGGCGGATGCTGCGTGCGAGTTCACCGGGATCGCGTTCGAGCTCGACGAGCTGCGACACCGACAGGTGCTGCGGGAGTTCGACCTCGACTGTGGAACCGCGGGCCAGCCGCATTCGCTCGGCGAGCAGCCGCTCGACATCGATGCGCCACTGCTCGGCCCGCTCGCCCAGCCCGAGCGGCAACGTGTCGGCGGCCGCACGCACGAGCGCGGCACCGGCCTCGACAGCATCGCGCCGGCCCATCGTGCGGTCGCCGGGATACGGACCGAGCGGGTCGAGCGGCCACTCGCTCGTGCGCGCCTCGGCGGTAACCGGATTGATCTCGTCCGGCAGCGGCTCACTCCACTCGTGTTCGTTGGCAACGGGCCGGACGTCGAGAAGGAACGGTGACGGATCGCGCGGCTTCTGCGCGGTGTCCCACACGTAGCCCGACGTGAGCAGCACCGCCCTCGCACGAGTCAGCGCGACATAGGCCAGCCGTCGCTCTTCCTCGGCGTGCCGCTCGACGAGGGCCTCGTGGTGCGCGAGGAGGCGCGTGTTTACCTCTTTGCGGTCGGTCGCACCGGCCAGATCGAGAGCCGGCAGGTCGTCGCGGTCACCGCGCAGCGGCCCGGGCAATTCATGCCGCGCGCGCGCCCAGTTCATCGATTTCGGGTCGGACGGGAACACACCACCGACCAGGCCGGGCACCGCAACGACGTCCCACTCAAGACCCTTGGCCCCATGCACCGTGAGCACCTGCACCCGTTCGGTGTCGACCACGATCTCACCCGCGTCCAGGCCGTTCTCTTCGTCCTCGGCGGCTTCGAGGAAGGCAAGGAAGGCCGTGAGTGTCGCCTCGTCGGCCTCGTTGGCGAAGTCGGCGGCGACATCGAGGAACCGGTCGAGGTGCACCCGGCCGATGTGCATCCGGTCGGGACGAGCGGCGACCTCGACATCGACGCCGAGCGATCGCTCGACATCAGCGACGAGCTCGGGCAACGGCGCACTGATCCGGCGGCGCAGGCGGCGCAGCTCCTCAGCCAGTCGGGCGAGGCGACGATAGCCCTCGGGCGAGTACGCCGTCGCCGGACCCAGATCATCGAGCGCTTCGACCAGGCTGGGCTGCTCAGCAGTCGCCGCGAGTTCCACGCCCTCGGCCGGCCGGGCCAGCCGGCGGGCTCTTCTGCCCAGCGCCGCAAGGTCGCTTGCCCCGATCCGCCAGCGGGCGCCGGTGAGCAGGCGGGCGATCGCGGTGCCCGTGTCGTGTCGGACGAGCACCCGCAGCGTGGCGACCACGTCGACGACCTCCGGCGTGGTGAGCAGGCCACCGAGACCGACTACCTCGACGGGCAATCCCTCGGCCTGCAACGCCTCGGACAGCAGCGGGATCTGAGACCGGCGACGCACAAGTACCGAAGCGGTGCGGGCGCCGACGGGCATCGCATCCCACGCCGCGCGCATCTGCTCGGCCACCCAGCGGGCTTCGTCAGCGGCAGTGTGCATCAGGGTCAGTTCGATCGCACCGGGGCCGGCGTCGGCGGCAGGACGCAGCTCGACGGTCGTCGACCCGGACCGCAGCGGCTCGGCCACCGAGTTGGCTGCCTCGAGAATCAGTCGGTCGTTGCGGAAGCTCGTGGCCAGCGGGAACACCGTCGACGGCGAACCGTCGGCCAGCGGGAAGGTGCGTGCGAACCGTCCGATGTTTCCGGCACTGGCACCGCGCCAGCCGTATATCGACTGGAACGGATCGCCGACGGCCGTGACCGGGTGACCCTGGCCGAACAGGCCATGCAAAGTCTCGACCTGAGAATGACCGGTGTCCTGGTATTCGTCGAGGAGCACAGCGGCGAAGCGCGCGCGTTCGATCTCGACGACTTCGGGCAGCCTCGCCAGTTGCGCGGCAAGGGTCATCTGATCGGCGAAGTCGACGGCCGGCAAGGCCCGCTTGGCCGCCGCGAACGCGCGCACCAGCGGCAGCAGTTCGACCCGGTGCCGCATCGAGGTGATGAAGTCCTTGGTCTTGCCGGTGTAGGGAACGCTGATGCGCGGGCCGAGCGGCAGCGTCTCGAACCAGTCCATCGTCGACCGGCAGAGTGCTTCGACTGCCTCGGCGTCGACGAGATGGTCGGCGAACTGCCCGCTCATCGCGAGCACGTATTTCGGGACGGACGAGGGCGCGCCGATGTCATCGGGCAGCGGATCGGGATGGCGGCGCGACACCTCGTCGGCAAGTTGCCAGCCGACGGCCTGCGAGATCAGCCGCGCATCGGGTTCGGCGCCCAGGCGCAGCGCGTGCTCAGCCACCAGCCGGCCGGCGTAGGCGGCATAGGTCAGCACGGTCGGCTCGCCGGCCAGCAGCTCGGCCAGATGCTCGCGATCGTCTGGCCGATCGCGCTCTACGACGTAGCGCCACTGGGTGAGGCGCCTGCGGATGCGCTTGCCGAGCTCGGCCGCGGCTTTGCGGGTGAAGGTGAGCCCCAAGATCGCATCAGGAGGCACATGACGGTTGGCGACCAGCCACACCACGCGCGCAGCCATCGTCTCGGTCTTGCCCGACCCGGCCCCGGCGATGACAACGGCCGGTTCGAGCCCCGACTCGATCACCGCCGCCTGCTCCGGTGTCGGCGTGGGGAGTGAGAGCAACTCGCTCAGTTCGACGGCGGAGATCATGCCGACAGACCTCGCCGCGCTCGGTGCAGGCGGCGTCCGGCGCTCAGTCTTGGCTCCGCGAGCGTCGCTCTCATGCGGTCACCGGCCGTCCGCTCGGATACAGCGGGCAGCATTTCTGCAGGTCACAGTTGCCGCAGAACGAGTTGACCTTCGCGGTGAACTCGGTGCCGCGCAACCGCGACGCGACCCGAGCGACCTCAGCGGCGATCCAGTCCGGGTCGTCGGCATCGGCCAGCGGGGCCTGACGTTGTTCCGGATCACCGGCACCCGCGGCAGCGAGTTGCACCAGCCGCGCGCCGCCGCTGCGCTCGCCGGTGCCGAACGCGCCCGATTGCACCGCCAGTTGATAGGCAGCCAGCTGCGGGTGCACGGGCATGTCGTCGGCGCGCACCTTGGACTTGCCGGTCTTGAGGTCGATGACCACCAGCCGTCCTTCGTCGTCACGCTCGAGACGATCGACGCGGCCGGTGAGCACGGCCTCACCGATCTCGGCATTGAACTGCTCCTCGATAGCCACGAGTTCGAGCCCGCCGGTCCGGCTGCTCTGCAACCACCGCAACAGCACGGCGAGGATCTTGCTGGCCCGGTCACGCTCGTTGCGCGCATGCCATCGCGCGCCGAAGTCGAGGCCGTCCCACTTCGCGGTGAGCATGGCTTCGAGATCATCTTGGGTGGCATCGATCGGAGCATGGGCGGCAACTTCATGGACGAGATTGCCCAGCGACGCGGACAGCGAATCACCGTCGCGTGCGCCAAGATCCTGCAGCAGCGCACGCAGCTCACAGCGTAGGAAGGAATCGATGCGCGACGGGCTGACCGGAACAAGGCGGTCGGGGTCGACCGGTGGCCCATCGTCGGAGATGCCCGCCAGCCCCCACCATTCGTCCGGATCGGCGCCCCGCACGCCGGCCTCAGCCAGCCGCGACAGCTCGGCGGCCGCAGCCTCGCGATCAAGGCCGCTCGCGGCGGGGTCGCACACGACCGCGCGCAGCTCCGCCACGAGACCCGTCAAGTGCGTGCCGCGCTTGGCCGGGGTCAGCGGCCGGTCGCCCTCTATCGGGTCGAGCTCATCAAGGAAGCGGGACGGCTGTTCCTCGTCGCCAGTCACCGCGGTAACCAGCAGACGCTGTCTGGCACGCGTCGCCGCGACGTAGAACAACCGGCGTTCCTCGGCCAGCTGCGGACCGGCCACGGCGTAGGACGTGTCGCGCCCGGCCACCACGTCGACGAGGTGCTCTGACCCGAGCAGCGACCCGCGCCGGCGCAGGTCTGGCCAGCTGCCCTCTTGCACATGGGTTACGCAGACGAGGTCCCACTCCAGCCCCTTGCTCGCGTGTGCGGTGAGAATGGTGACCGCCTCCGGCGCGTCGCCACCGCTCGCCAGTGAATCGCCAGGAATCTGCTGCGCCGCAACGTGATCGGTGAACCCGCGCAACGTCTCGCCAGGCAGCCGGTCGGCGTACCGGGCGGCTGCATCGAACAGTTGCACGACCGCGTCGAGGTCGCGATCGGCGGCCGCGCCGATCACCCCGCCGCCGGCGCTTGCCTGCTGCCAGCGCCGCGAGAGCCCGGATGCCTCCCAGACTGCCCACAGCACGTCCTCGGGGGTCGCCCCCGGTGGCACGCCGCGACCCGCGGCGAGCACGGTCGCCACGCGAAGCACCGGATGCCTGACGTGCTCGGGCAGGATCTGCGCGCCGAGCAGATCGAGCACGGCTGGGCCCAGGAGTACCGGCTCGTCCGGCGCGACGAGCCCTTTGAGTACGCGCCGCAACCGGCGCAGGTACACGATGTCGCCACGGCCGATCGGGCCGAGCAAGAGTCGCTCGGCCACGTCTTCGGTCAACGCCGCATCACTCTGCACGCACGCGAGCACCTCGAGCATGACAGCCACGGCCGGTTGCTCGGCGAGCGGAAGATCCTCGCCGCGCACGGCCACCGGCACGCCGGCCGTGATCAGCGCGCGGCGCAACGTAGCGAGCACCGCCGCGGTCGAGCGCACCAGCACCGCCATGCGCGACCACGGCATGCCGTCGAGGTGTGCAGCGCGTAGGACGCCGGCGACGTAGGCCGCTTCTTCGCTGGCGGAGCGGAACAGCCCGACCTCGACCGCGCCAGGATCGGTCGCGGCAGAGGTGAGCCAGCGGTGCTCGATCCGGCCGGGTAGCCGCTCGGCCACGCGTCGCGAGGCGGCCAGGAGCACCGGTCCGGCCCGCCGCGACACGTGCAGCGCCGCAGCCGGCACTTCGGTGCCGAACCGGGCGTCGACATCGCGAATCGCGGATTCGTCGGCACCGCGGAACGCGTAGATCGACTGATCGGGGTCGCCGACCAGGATCAGTTCGTCGGCGCCGGCGGCGAGCAGCGCGAGCAGGCTGGCCTGTGCGGGGTCGGTGTCCTGGTACTCGTCGACCAGGATGTGCCGCCGCCGGGCCCGCTCGGCCAGTAGGAGCTTCGGGTCGACGTCGAAGGCATTCAGCGCCGATCGGATCAGCTCGGCGGGGTCGTACGCGCCCGGGCGGCCGAGCGAGGTAACGCCCTGGTACTCGGTGAGGAACTCACCGGCAGCGACCCAGTCCGGCCGGCTCCTAGCCCTGCCCAGGCGCACGAGTGCGGGGCCGTCGAGACCGCGCTCGACGGCACGCATCATCAAGTCGCGCAACTCGCTGGCGAAGGCGCGCGTACGCAGCGCCGGCCGCAGTTCGACCGGCCAGCGGGCAGCGGCCTCCTCGAGCAGTTCGCGCACCGTGACGTCCTGCTCGGGCCCGGACAGCAGCCGGGGCGCGGGCAGGCCCTGCGCCACGTTGGCCATGCGCAGCACGCCGAAGGCGTAGGAGTGCAGCGTGCGCGCTATGGGCTCGCGCACGGTTCGTCCCAGCCGGGCGGTTACCCGATCCCGCAACTCGCCGGCGGCCCGGCGGCTGAACGTGAGCATCAGGATGTGCTCGACCGGCACACCGGCCTCGACGCGCGCGACGGCCGCCTCGACCAGGGTCGTGGTCTTGCCGGTTCCCGGGCCGGCGAGCACCAGCAGCGGCCCGCCTGCGTGCTCGACGACCTGCCGCTGGGCGGCGTCGAGCACCGGCGGCTGCACCGGGGCTCGGGCGCCGCGCACCAGTCGGTAGTCAGGCACGGGCCTATCCCAGCACGCCGTCCCGACAGTTTCGGCGGCGGCTGCGGTTCCGCTCGCGGTGCCCCCATAGATGGGAGTAGGCGGGACAACCGCTTGCGGTTGCTCCGGGGAAATCTCGTAGCGTTCGCCGCGTGAGCTCATCGAAGCGACCGGACGGGCTGCTCAGCGTCGGCGTGCCGCTGGACGAGGTGCGTCGGTGCCTTGCCGACCCGTCCGCGATTGCCACCATCCTGGTCATCCAGCGTCGCCGCCTGGACGGACGGATCGCTCGGGTTCAGCGACAACGACACACCCTTGATCACCTACGTATCGACGGATTGGACAGCCCCATGCCCAACACCGACCCTGGCCTCGACGATGCAGAGGAACGCCGCGTCGCGGTTGCGCTGTTCAACGCGACCTGGGCCCTGCTCGAGAAGGAGGACCGTTCCCGCGATGAGGACGACGCGATGCTGCACATGGCGCACGCGTCACGGCATCACTGGGGGCAGATCGGCGCACCCGCCAACTTCGCTCGCGGTGAATGGCAGTGCTCGCGCGTCTACGCCGTGCTGAATCGGCCCGAGCCTTGCCTGCACCATGCACAGCGCTGTCTCGACATCTGCCAGGAGAACGGCATCGCCGACTGGGATGTCGCGTTCGCCTACGAGGCGCTCGCACGCGCGCACGCTGTCGGCGGCGATGCGGCGCAAGCGCGCAGCTGTACCGAGCAAGCGCTCGCCGTTGCCGAGGACGTCGCTGAGGACGAGGATCGCGAGCTCGTGCTCAGCGATCTCGAGAGCATTCCGAACCAGCCGCGGTTCTGGTGATCGCAGCCACACACCGCACCTTGGCTTCGCCCATAACTCTTGCATGATGCAACAATTCCAGTATGCACGGTATGACCGATCAGGTCCAAAGACCGTCGCACTTGGGCGACTCCACGGTGACCCCGCGAATGTTGGTGATCACCGGGTGGGCGCTGATCTGGTCGCTCTCGTTGGGCTCGGGCACCTCGGGCGGCGTGCTGGCGCCAGTGTTCATGATCGGCGGAGCGCTCGGGGGTCACGTGCTGCCACATGTGTTCCCGGGCTTCTGGGCAATGATGGGGCTCGCAGCGGTGGTCGGACGGGTCATGCGGTCACCGCTGACCGGCGTGGTGTTCACGCTCGAACTGACGCATGCGTGGAACACGGTTCTGCCACTACTGATCGCGTCATGCACGGCGTACGCCTTGTCGACGCTGGTACTCAAGAGATCCGTACTCACCGAGAAGATTGCGCGGCGAGGGCTGCACCTCACCCGCGAGTATTCGACCGATCCGCTCGAGACATTCTTCGCCGCTGACGTGATGACCACGTCCACCGCCGAGAGCCACCGCGTTCCGAACGGCAGGTGCGTACATGACGACGACACCCTGCGCCATATCGCCAACGTGTTCGCCGAGCACGGCATCACGAACGCCGCGGTCGTCAGCCGTGACGACAGTACGTACCTCGGGACGATCTCGCTCAGCGATCTGCTGCATGCGCGCGTGCACGACCTCACCGAGG
>DASRSG010000075.1:0-20771 GCA_035656595.1 Jatrophihabitantaceae bacterium
GGCCCCGGGTGCGCGCGGCGGCGATCGACGATGCGATCCAGCAAGCTCGGCACTACGCCTCGGCCTTGGGCGGGTCGCTCGCGAGTGTCGATCATGTCGCCGATGCCGGCCTGCTCGACGGCAATTCGCATGGCCGGGAGCAGTCTCGCTCGTTCTCACTGGCCGGGTCGTCTCGCGGCGACGATGGCGACGCACCGTCGCTCGACCCGGAACCCATCGAGTTGCGGGCCGTGATCGAGGCCCGGTGCACCGCGTCGGTGCGCCCGCTCGCGTAGTCCCTCCCGCGCCTGCTCCCGTCCTCGCTTGATTTGGTATCGGGTGACCAAAATCCGGCCCCGAATCTGGTCACCGGATACCAAAACAGCGGGGTTCAGCCGGTGTCGCGAAGCCCGACCGCGTCCATGAGCCAGAACGCATCGGGATAGACCAGCGCACCGGTCATCCAGGGCTCCCATGCCGGCAGCACGACCACCTGGAACGCGCATTGCGGGATCCGCACGGACGGGCGAGCGAACCCTCTCGTCGTGCCGGCTTCGAAGCCGAACCGCGGGTAGTAGTCCGGCGAGCCTTCGAGGAAGACCGCGGGTACCTCGAGTTCCCCGGCCGCGGCGAGCGCGGCGCGAACCAATGCGCCGCCGATGCCCTGTCGCTGTACGGGCGGATCCACCGACAGTGGCGAGAGCACCCAGGCCTCGACGAGTCGTTGCGCAGCGTCTATCCAGCCGCGCGAGAGCGTGGTGTGCCCGACGATCGCGCCGTCGTCGGCTTCGGCAACGAGGGAAAGCCGCGCCGGTCCGGCTGCCAGCGCCTCGACCAGATCGGCGACGAACGGCTCAGCGGCGAACGCCCGCGCAGTCACCGCGCGGACGGCGGCTGTGTCCTCGTCGCGCTGCGGGCGGATCAGCATCAGTGCAGCTTGGCGTGCAGGAACTCCAAGGTGCGTCCCCACGCCTGCTTGGCGGCGTCGTCGTTGTACGTGCCGAGCTTGTCCTTGTCGTTGTGGAACGCGTGGCCGGCGGGGTAGTAGAAGAACTCCACCTCGGCCTGCGACTGGTTGCGAATCTGCTGCTCCTGCTCACGCGCCTGCTCGACGGGGTAGAAGTCGTCGTTCTCGCCGTAGTGGCCCTGAACCGGCGCCGTGATACCGCGGTATTCGTCGGGCACGCCTTGGCCCACGCCGTAGAACGGCACCGCCGCGCCGATCTTGTCGCCCTGCTGCGCCGCGAGCTGCAGCACGAACCCGCCGCCCATGCAGAACCCGACGGCGCCGACCTTGCTCGATGTCACGTCGTCGTCGGCGAGCAGGTAGTCGACCGCACCGGCAAGATCCTTGGCGGCCTGGTCGGCAGGCAGTTCCTCCATGTACTTGCCGGCCTCGTCAGTGTCGTGAGCCACCTTGCCGCCGAACAGGTCTGGCGCGAGCGCGACGAAGCCTTCGGCCGCAAGTCGATCGGCGATGTCGGCGATGTGGTCGTCGAGCCCCCACCATTCCTGGATGACGATCACGCCCGGTCCCGATCCGGACGCTGGCTTGGCGAGGTACCCGTGCGCCTGGCCACCGTTGCTGGCGAAGGTGGCGTTCTGTCGCGGGTTCTGCTCAGTCATCGCGGGATCCTCTCGTCGGTAGCTCGTCGTCTCGACGTTACCTGCGTCCAATAGCTTCTTCTTTATGAGTACAAGGGGACCTGCGGAGTGCTGGCTCACCGACATGGACGGCGTGCTGGTGCACGAGGAGCATGCGCTGCCCGGCGCGGCCGACTTCCTCGAGCGATTGGTCGAGCGCGAGCGCCGCTTCCTCGTCCTCACCAATAACTCGATCTTCACTCCGCGTGACCTGTCGGCACGACTGCAGCGGGCCGGTCTGATCGTTCCCGAGGAATCGATCTGGACCTCCGCGCTGGCCACCGCCGACTTCCTCGCCGAGCAGTTGCCGGGTGGATCGGCCTACGTGATCGGTGAGGCCGGGCTGACGACCGCGCTGCACGAGGTCGGCTACGTGCTCACTGACACCGATCCCGACTATGTCGTGCTCGGTGAGACGCGCACGTACTCCTTCGAAGCGATCACCCAGGCGATTCGGCTCGTCGCCAATGGCGCCCGGTTCATCGCCACCAATCCGGACGTGACGGGCCCCTCGCCGGAAGGCCCCATGCCAGCCACCGGATCGGTGGCCGCGCTCATCACCAAGGCCACCGGCGCCGACCCGTACTTCGTGGGCAAGCCCAACCCGATGATGTTCCGCAGTGCGATGAACCGGATCGAAGCGCACTCCGAGAGCACGGTCATGGTCGGCGACCGGATGGACACCGATGTGGTCGCCGGCATCGAAGCGGGACTGGACACCATCCTCGTGCTGACCGGATCAACCAGGCGCGAACAGGTCGGACGATTCCCGTTCCGTCCCGGTCGCGTGCTTGCCTCGATCGCCGACGCGATCGACCTCATCTGAGCTGCTAGATGCGCGCGGTGGCACGTTCCTGCTGCATGCGGCGCGCTACCAGCTCTTCGTCGGGCGCATTGCGCACATAGACGATCGACCCCCCGACCGAGAGCGGCAGCAGCAGGGTGTCGATCCAGTCGGAGGGTCCGGACCAGTCGCGCGTGCTCAGCGATCGCGTGCCGTGGCCGATGCCCAACTCGTTGGCGCGCGCTTGCGTGGCGGTGACCACCTCGGCGCGGCTGCGCGCATCGATGCCTGGGTCGGACGGCGTGGCCACCAGGCGCACGCCGGCCCACGCGTCGGCCTGCGGACGAACCGCGACCACGTAATCCGACACGCCGTCCGGTACTGCGGCGCCGAACCCGACCGCGGCCGAGGACGGAGCCACTGCATAGACGTCCGGGACGCCGCGGGCGAGATCAGCGGTGCTCGGCGCCACGAAGGCGACCGAAGCCGCGGCGGGTTCCGTGCTCAGCGCGAGCCCGGCGGTGAGACAGCCGAGCACGGCCGGTACCGATATCCAGTGCGCGGGCAACGCTACGAACGCAGCATCGCCGGTGCCGAGGCCGAGCTCGTCGATGAGCAGGAAGTGCGTCTTGGCGACCCAGTTCGCGAGTGAGCGCACGGACAGTTCGGTGCGCTCGCCACTCGCTTCGTCGTAATAGGTCACGAACGGCCGCGCCGGTTCGGCTGCAAGCAGTTCGCCGAAGAGTTGCTCTGGAGTCATCAGTTGATGCAGCCGGCGTCGATCGCCTTGTGGGACTTGTTCTTCGACGATTTCGGCGGCTTCGGCTTGGACGGCGTCGATTGCGCCTTCAAGTTGTTCGAACCGAGGACGAGGGTCAGCGTTTGCACGCTGCTGTCCTGGTCGACCGTGGCGCCCGGCACGTACTGGGCGAGTGTCTTCGCCTGCGCTTCCATGCCCTTGGCGTAGCGGATCTCGGTCGTCTTCTGCGTGGGCAGGCCGTTGCCGATCGAGGTGGTGAAGCCGGCTTGCTTCAAGGCGTCCGAGGCTGCGCTGGCGCCGCCGTTGACCGTGCCGCCGTTCTCGATGTCGACCGTGACTGAGGTCGGGTCGACCGCTGTCGCGTTCTTGTACGCCTCGGTGTCGGTGCCGATCAGCTTCTTGACGAACGCCTGGACGGTCGCCGGGTCCACGATCTCGACAGACTGTGGCGTGCCGCCGATGTTGACGTCTTCGAAGCGGTCGAACGGCACGGACTTGCCCACGATGTTGTTCGCGGACAGGTTGGACATCTGCCGGGCGAGGTCGAGGATGTTCAGCCCGGAGTCGACGTAGATGGATTTGTCGACCGCCGAGATCAGGTTGCGCAGCCGACCGATGTTGAGCAGCGTGCCGGCCGAGGCGACCTTGCGGAATGCTGCGGTGAGGAAGTACCGCTGCCGCGCGGTGCGGTCGATGTCCCCGTTGGGCAGGTTCTCGCGCTGCCGGACGAACTCGAGTGCCTGGACACCCTTGATCGTGTGCAGGCCCTTGGAGAGCACTAGCCCGGAACCGCCCGATTGCCCAACCGAGCGGTTGTACGCGACGGTGTCGTCCACCGGCTTGCACAGATTGACCTGGACGCCGCCGACGGCATCGCTGATGTTGACGAAGCCGAGCAGGCTAACCTGCACGAAGTGGTCGATGTTGAGCCCGGTGAGATTCTCGATCGTCCGGACAAGCTCGTCAGCACCGGCCGCGCGCTTGGCGTTGGCATTGCCGCTCGCGTCGTTGTAGGCCAGCGCGTAGGCGGCATTCAGCTTGTTCATTCCGTAGCCGGGGATCGACACGTACTCGTCGCGCGGCAGCGAGATGAGCGTGGCCTTGGAGCCGTCGGCCGGCACGTGCACGATCATCATCGAGTCGGTGTTGAGGCTGCCACCGTCGCGTCCCACACGCAGTTGGTGTACCTGCGCGTCGGTCATCTGGCTGCGGTCGTCGTTGCCGACGATGAGCAGGTTCTGGTCCTGGCCGTCGATGTCGGCCCGAACCTTCGTCTTGCCGGTCTTCGGATCGACGGTCGTGCCGCCGATGCTCTTGATGGTCAAGCGCTGCACGTTCTGGTTCAGGCCGCGCGCGGTCTGCCACAGGTAGCCGATGTAGATGACGATGAATACCGACAGTGCCGCGCTGAGCACCTTGACCACGAGCACGCTTGCGTGGCGACCGCCGCCGCCACGGCTAGCCGGATGGGCGTGCTTGCGGCGCCCACGCGGGTCGAGCTCGGGGGGCAGGGGCGGCAGGCCGCCGTATGCCGGGGTGCCGGAGCTATGACTCACGGTTCGGAGGTTACCCGGGCGATAGGCCGGCCAAGCCTGAGCTACTCAGGCTGGTCTAGGCCAACCGGCACCGGTGCGGGTCAGTCGATGCAGCCCATGCCGTCTGCCTTCGCGCTGCTCTGCGCCGAGCTCTTGTGGCTGTGCGCCGCACCAACGCTGGGCGCGAGACCCTTCACCTGTTTGCCGTCCGTGCCCAGTTCCAGAGTTACCCGTGAGACCGCTGAGGTCTCGACGAGCTTGGCGCCGGGCGTCACGTTCGCGACGGCCTTGGCCGCCGCAGCGTGCCCGGCCGGGTACTCGACCACGGTCGTCGTGATCGGGCTGGGCGTCGAGTCGACGACGTCGATCTTGAAGCCCAGCTTCTTGAGTTGGCGGGCGTTGTGGGTGGCCAGCCGGTAGACGTTCGCGCCGTTGAGGACGTCGACGGTGACGCTGGCGGGCTTGGCCGCCTTGATCTTGGCGAGGTCGGGGTGCTCACCGATGACGGACTTGATGAAGCTCGGGATGGCCGCGTGGTCGACCTGCACGATCGCGGTCTCGACACCGTCGGGGTAGATCACCTGCGGACCGTTGTTGGGCAGCGTCTCGAAGTTGATGTCGCCGGCCGACACCAGCTCGAACGATCGGGCCAGCGACAGCAGGTTGAGCGACGGATCGGTGAGCAACGACGAGCTGACGGCATCGAGCAGATGCTTCAGCTTGAACGGGTTGAGCAGGGTGCCGGCCGAAGCGATCTTGTGGAACGCCGCGGCCAGGAAGTACTGCTGCCGCTTGATGCGGTCGAGGTCGCCGTGCGGCAGCCCGTGCCGTTGCCGCACGAACGCGAGCGCCTGGGCACCTTCGATGGTCGAAACGCCGGCGGGCAAATCGATCCCGGAATACCCCGAGCCGAACGCATCACTGTCGGTAGTGGCGTTCTGCGCGTGCAGCAGGCACACCTGCACGCCGCCGATCGCCTCACTGATCCGGTAGAAGCCGAGCAGGTTCACCTGCAGGTAGTGATCGATGTGCAACCCGGTGAGCTGCGAGAGCGTGCGCAGTGTGAGCAGGATGCCGGCGCCCTCGGCCTGCTGCTCGGTGCGGTGGTGGCTCATCGCGCCGTTGTAGGCGTCGCTGAACGCGGAGTTGAGCTTGCCCTTGCCGTAGCCGGGAATGTTCACCCACGAGTCGCGCGGGAACGAGATGAGCGACGGCTTCTGCCCGTCGCTCGGAATGTGCAAGATCATCATTGTGTCGGTGTTGACGGTCTGCAGGTCGTGCCCGCCGTGCAACGCGTGCAACTCGGCCGGCGACGCGCCCGCGCGGCTGTCGTTGCCGATCATCAGGATGTCCTGCGCGCTGCCGTCCAGGTCGGTCTGCCCGGCCGCGAGTGCCGGCACTGGGTCGCCGTGTGGGATCGACGCGGTGAAGTTCTTGAACAGCGCCCAGGCGTAGCCGCTGGCGATGAAAATGACGAACGCCACCGCAGCGATGACGAACCTGCTGATGTTGCCCGCGCGGCGCGCCCGAGCGAGGAATCGGGCGGTGGCGGGGGAGGGCGACGGCGGCATGGTGCGGTCAGATTAACCGCGGCTTCGCCGCTCCGGTGGGACCGGCGCGGGCGTGCCGCCCGACATGAAATCGGAGTGTGTCGCTGGGGCGGATGTTTCGCGACTGGCTTTCTGGGGCACATGTGCTTACGCTGCAACAAGCGGGGCGACTGCCGGCGTGTTGCCGGCCGAAACAGGAGTTCTGTGCTATGGGTCCTCGCCGTCGGATTACTGCCGCTGCCTCCGCGTTCGCGCTGACCGGCTGCGTCGCCGTGGCGACCGGTGCCGCCGCGGCGCCCGCGAAGCCCGAGATCGTGGCCGTCCCGTCCGGCGGATCGATCACGGTGCATTGGCGTGGCAACGGCCACGGACACGGCATGAGCCAGTACGGCGCGCGCGGTGCGGCGATCAAGGGCCTCAACGCCGCCAAGATCGTCGCCTTCTACTTCCCCGGCACGACCCTGGCCACGCTGCCCAGCTCACGCATCCGGGTGAACCTGTCCGAGGCGCCGGCCGACACCACGGTGTTCGCCGGCACGAGCGGGCTCGCGCTGACCGGGTACGAGACCCTGCCCACGACCGGGTACCGGTACTTCCGGCTGGTTCCGTCCCGAACCGGCCTGCGCCTGCAGGGCCAACGCGAGGGCAAGTGGCACAGCCTGAAGAACGGGCTGCCCGCCCGCGCCGATTTCCACTCGAGCGTGCACTGGGTGCAGGCACTGCTCGCGGACGGATCGTCGACGCGCTACCACGGCCGGATCGGCGCGGTGCGCGTCGGCTCGGGCGAGGCGACTGTCAACCGCCTCTCGCTCGACCAGTACGTGCAGGGCTCGGTGCCGCGCGAGGTGCCGACGAGCTGGGAGCCGGCCGCCATTCGGGCGCAGGCAATCGCTGCCCGGTCATACGCCGAGGCCGTCCGGGCGTCGGCCGGAACCGGCAGCAAGTGGGACATCTGCGACACGACGATGTGCCAGGCCTACGGCGGCATGGCGCACTACTCGGCCGCCGGGCAACTGCTCTACACCGACGACCACGACGTGCTGACGGACAACGCGAACAGGGTGCTGCGCTACGAGGGCGCGCCGGTGCTGGCGCAGTACTCGGCGTCCAACGGCGGAGCCACGGTCTACGGAGGCGAGCCGTATCTGGTGGGCAAATCCGACCCGTACGACAGCTCGGTCTCCGGCGATCCGTACCTGCAGCAGTCGCGCAAGGTGACGGAGTCGTCCCTGGCCAGCTACTTCCATCTCAAGAAGGTCACCTCGATCGAGATCACCAAGCGCGACGGCAACGGCCCGTGGGGCGGCCGGATCGTGTCCGCCGTCGTGAACGGGACGACGCCGGCGGGCAAGAAGGCGCACCTGAGTACTACCGGCTTCGATCTCGGGACCGCGACCGGGGTCTGGACCGACTACCTGCGCTTCTCGTAGCGGGTCAAAGTGCGGTTTCGGCGCCGTTCGGCTGCTCCAGGGCGGCCAGCACGCGAGTGCTGGAATCGGCCTTGTCGGTGCCGCCGATGCCGTAGAGCAGGGTGATCGCGTTGCGGCGCGCAGCATCGACCTCGTCGGCGGGTAACGAATCGATGTCCTTGCGGTCGCCGCCGTTGCAGAACTCGAAGTCGGTGTCGGGATAGTCGCGCCGGATCACGTCGAACGTGCCGTTGATCCCGGGCCCGTCCTCGACGGCGATGTACACGTCGTCGACGATCCGCAACGCCCGGACGATGCGCGCGCGCGCGACGTCGGGCTGGATGACCCGACCCTTCTTCAGGATCTGCTGCTGATCGTTGTTGACGATCACGATGAGGTACCCCGACCGCGCCTGCGCAGCCTCGAACAGATCGAGATGCCCGTGGTGCAACGGGCCGAAGTACCCGCTGACGATGGACGCCTTCGCGGGCTTGTCGGTCACGCAAACTCTCCAACCTTGGCAGCGTCGTGGAGGGGATCTTGCGTGGTCATGGTAGTCATGGCGCTGTGCAGGATCGGACGGACGGCGTGGGCAAGGAGCGCAGCTGGGAGGCCGGCCGGCCGGTCGACCTGCGCGGCACGCTGGCGCCGCTGGCCCGGGGCACCGGTGATCCCGCGCACCGCTTCGTCGCCGGCCGGTTCTGGTGGGCGTGCGCGACGCCCGAGGGGAACGCGACGATCGCGCTGGCCGCGCACGGCAGCTTGGTGTCAGCGGCCGCGTGGGGCGATGGCGCCGATTGGCTGCTCGACCGGGTGCCCGCGCTGCTCGGTGCAGGCGATGACTGGTCGGCGGTCGACGTGCGGCCCTATCCCGCATTGCACCGCGTGCTACGCACCAGCCCCGGCCTGCGGCTGTGCGCGTCCGGTCTGATCTTCGACGCGCTCGTGCCGTGCATCCTCGAGCAGAAGGTGACCGGGCACGAGGCGCGCCGATCGTGGCGCACCCTGCTGCGCTGGTACGGCGCCGTGGCGCCCGGCCCGACACCGGTACCGATGCGGGTACCGCCGAGCGCGTCCGTGGTGCGTGAGGTGCCGTCGTGGGACTGGCACCGGATGGGGGTCGACCTCAAGCGCTCGGCGACGATCCGAGCAGCCGCTTCGATCGCGAACCGGCTCGAGGAGTGCACGGCGATGTCGCCGGCCGATGCACTCACGCGGCTGCGGTACGTGCCCGGAGTGGGGGAGTGGACGGCCGCCGAGACCGCGCAGCGCGCGATCGGGCACCCCGACGCCGTGAGCGTCGGCGATTTCCACCTCAAGAACTGGGTGGTGCATGCGCTCACCGGACGGGCGCGCGGCACCGACGCCGAGATGCTCGAACTGCTCGCGCCGTGGGCGGGCCAGCGCCAACGGGTGGTGCGGCTGATCGAGCTGAGCGGGCTGGGGGCGCCCCGGTTCGGGCCGCGTTTCGCGCCCAACGACATCCGCGCCATCTGAGCGCGCGAGCTGACCACTGTCAGGAAATGAGCGGAAATTGATCATTCGTTGCTCTCGGGCGGATGACCAGTAGTTAGGTTTTCGGGGTGCTCCGTCTGCCCTGGCGCCACGCTGCGGTCGGTGTCGCGCTCGTGTTGGGCGCCGCCGGCTACGCGGCGCTGCCGCTACGCGCCGCAGCGGCTCCGCAGCCCGTGGCGCAGCCAGTCACCGCCGCACAGCACGCAACTGCGAGCAAGACAGTGGCGATCAAGATCGGGCTCAACGGAAACTTCCGGGGCTTCTCGAACCCGAAGGTCACCCTGCACCGGGGACAGATCCTGAAGGTCGTCAACCACGACCGGATGACCCATACCGTCACCTCGAACGCTGTCGACGCCAACGGCAACCGGCTGTTCGACACCACCGTCAAGCCCGGCCGGCGCGTGACCGTCGCCAATGCGAACAGGCTCGTTGCCGGCAGGTACACCTTCTACTGCCGCATCCACCCCAACATGCGGGGCACGCTCACCGTCACGGGCAAGGGCGGCACCTTGCGCGCAGCCAAGCAGTCGTTCAACCAGCCGCTGCGCCTGCCCCCGGTCGAGACGGGAGCAAACATCACGATCCCGATCAAGCAGGCGAGCGTGCAGGTCCTGCCGTCCGGACCGAAGACGAAGATGTGGACCTACGGCGGCACCTACCCCGGGCCGACCATCCGCCGCACTGCCGGCCAGGACACCAAGGTCACCTTCACCAACGACCTGCCCGCATCGGCGGGCAAGCTCACCGTGCACCTGCACGGCGATCACCACACCTCCGCCGACGACGGCCAGCCGACGACGCACCTCATCGGTACGGGCGCCAGCAAGACCTACGACTACCCGCTCACCGACGGCGGGCTGCCGGAACGTTCGGCGATCGACTACTACCACGACCACCGGATGGACGCGACCAGCCGCAACAACTGGGAAGGCCTGCAGGGACTGTTCCTCATCGACCCGGCTGCAACCGAACCGTCGTTCAAGCTGCCCAGCGGCAAGTACGACGTGCCGTTGATGGTCTCCGATCGCAGCTTCGACAAGCACAACCAGCTCACCCATCCGTTCACCGCGTCCGGCATGCCGCGCAATGAGGGGACGGTCGGCGACAAGGTGCTCGTCGACGGCCGCTACGCGCCGTACCTGAACGTTGCCACGCATCGCTACCGGCTGCGGCTGCTCAACACCTCGAACTTCCAGGCGTACAACTTCGCGCTCTCCGATCACCAGAAGTTCGTACAGGTAGGCACGGGCAGCGGGTTGCTGCCCAAGCCGGTAACGCGTTCGACGATCCTGCTCGGTCCCGCGCAGCGCGCCGACGTGGTCGTCGACTTCAGCGCTGAACTGCACAAGGACGTGGTGCTCGAGAGCATCGCGCGTACTGACCATCCGCCCAAGGGCAGCGCCGCCGCGCCGTCGGTGCAGATCATGCAGTTCCGCGTGCGGACGAGCGTGGCCGACGGGAACGCGGTGCCGCACGTGCTCGAACCGGCACCGGTCATGCCGCAGTCGACCGGCACCTTCACGTGGACGCTCGGCGGCAGCGGCATGCACTGGACGATCAACGGCAAGCAGTACGACCCGAACGTGGTCGATGTCGACGTTCCGCTCGGCGCCACCCAGACCTGGACGATCCGAAACAAGACGCAGATGACGCACTTCGTGCACCTGCACGAGGAGCAGTGGGAGACCGTCACGCGTGACGGGAAGCCACCACCGGCGTGGGAGCGCGGGCTGGAGGACACCTGGCGGCTCGACCCCGGCGAGTCGGTCCAGGTACGGGCGCACTTCACCGATTACACGGGCGTGTTCATGATCCACTGTCACATGCTCGATCACGAGGACGACGGCATGATGGCGCAGTTCGCCGTCGGGGCGCTGTCCAAGAGCATCCATCTCGCGGCGGCAGGGACGCCTCGCTCGTCCGGGGCATTGGACATGGCGATGGCTGCGCCTGAGGCCGCGACGCACGGCGGGTCGATGGCCGGCATGCATCTGCCGGTGCCGGTGGTGGCTGCACCTTCGCCGGCCGGTGCCGCGCCGGCGTTCTGGCCGCGCGCGATGCGCCGGGCCGCGGTCGCGCTTGCCGTCGAATTCGGCGCCGGGCTGGCGCTGTGGCTGCTACTCGGCTACCGGCGCCGCCTCAACGCGCTGTACTGACCACGGTCAAACAGACGGGACGGGACGGACCGACTCGCGTCAGGACAGCACGGCGTCGGCGAGGGCCGGCCAGACCTCGGCCGCCCACGGCCCGAAATCGCGGTCGGTGAGCGCGACCAGGCCGAGTTGCGCGTCCGGGTCGATCCACAGCATCGTGCCGCGCTGGCCGAAGTGCCCGTAGGTGCGTGGCGAGTTCCTCGCGCCCGTCCAGTGTGGCGACTTGTGCGCGCGGATCTCGAAGCCCAGGCCCCAGTCGTTGGGGTCCTGCGCACCGAAGCCGGGTAGCACGCCGCGCAGTCCGGGGAACTGCACCGAGCTCAGATCGGCGAGGGTTGCCGCCGCGAGCAGCCCAGTTGGCGCGAGCAGCTCGTGCACCATCCGGGCGAGATCGGCGGTAGTGGAAATGCCGTCGCGCGCCGCGGAGCCGGGCAGTTCGGTGTCGGCCATCTGCAACGGGCCCAGCACTGCTTCGGCGAGGTAGTCGGGAAACTCGATGTCGGTCGCCTCGGCCACCAGTGCTGCCGCACGCTCGATGCCGACGTTCGAGTAGATGCGTCTCGTGGCCGGTGCGGCAGCCTTCATCGGACGGTCCGGAGCGTAGCCGGATGCGTGCGACAGCAAGTGTCGCAATGTCGCACCAGGGATCAACCGCTCGTCGGCCGGATCGTTGAGGCTGACCGCTTCCTCCTCGACCGCGACGAGAATCGCCAGCGCGGCAAGGGGCTTCGTCAGTGACGCGATCGCGAACTGCTGGTCGGCCGGGCCGTAGGTGGCGATGACACCGGTGCGGTCGACGATCGCAGCCGCCGCAGTGTCGACCGGCCACTCGCCAACCGCGTCGAGAGCGTCGCTCATCGGATCTTGTCTCCGTCACTCGCTCCGCAAGCGTCGCTCATCTGCCGAGTCGCTGGCGGGCCGTCTCGACGAGGCGGGGCAGTTCCGGCGAGATGCCGTCGGGCAGCCGGTCCCACGCGAACCACTGCAGGTCGAGCGACTCGTCGCTGATCACCGCCTCAGCGCCCTCGGGCGCCACGGCGAGGTACTGCACGTCGAAGTGCCGGGTGGGCACGCCCAGCGAGCACGTGATCGGGTGCACATGCAGGGTGAGCGGCACGGGGTCGAACGACAGCGCGCCGATGCCGCTCTCTTCGCGTGCCTCGCGTGCTGCCGCGTCGAGCACCGTGTGATCGCCGGGTTCGCAGTGCCCGCCGACCTGGAACCACCGACCGGCGCGCGGATGCAGCGTCAGCAACACCCGGCGCTGGTACGGATCGATCACGATGGCGCTCGCGGTGAGATGTCCGGGTGCGCACGAGCGCCACATCGCATCGGGACGGGCGGCAAGGAAACCCAGGAAGGCTTGCTGCACCGAGGGATCCACGTCGGTCATCGACGACACGACCTCGATCGCGTCGGCGTGTAGCGGCGGCGCGATCTCGGTCGCCCAGCCGACGTCCTCACGCCCGACCGCGATCGCCTCGGCGGTGCCGAGCCGGAAGAGGTCGTCCTCCGAACCGCGGATCAGCGTGCGGCTGCCCATATGGTCGTCATCGAGCTTGCCGTCGCGCGCGAAGCCGCGCACGATCGCGACCGGGACGCCACCGAGCTTGCCCTTGACCAGATCGCCCGCCGCCGCGAGCTCGTCGGCGATCGCCACCTGCGTAACCACGAGGGTGTTGCCGTAGACATCGGTGCGCCCACGCGGATCGGTGACCGCGGTGATGCCGGCGACGCCGATCGCGGTATCGGTGATACCGGCCCGCCACGGGCGCCCCATCGAGTCACTGATGATCACGCCCACCTCGACGCCGAGCCGTTCGCGCAAGCTTTCCCGCAGCAGCTGCGCAGACGCGTCCGGATCGGCCGGCAGCAGCGCGAGTTCGTTGCGCGCGACGTTGGACAGGTCGACACCTGCGGCGGCGAGCACGAGGCCGTGCCGGGTCTCGACGATGCGTAACGTGCCGCGGCCGGCCACCGTGCGCACCGCTTCGGCGTCGATGGCGTGCTGACGGGCCGCTTCGCGGGCTTCCTCGTCGGCGGTGTCGAGGACGATGAGACGACCCTCGACCTTCGACACGGCTTTGGACGTCACCACGAGCACGTCGCCGTCCTCGAGCGGTGGCGCGTGCTGCGCGATCAGCTCGGCGAGGTCGTCACCCGGGCGCAGCTCACCGATCCCGGTGACCGGCAGGATCTCGATCCGCGACGATCCGTGATCGAAGCTCATGTCGTGTGCTCCGTGGGTTGCTCTGTGGGTTGCTCAGTGCGGTCCTGTGAGACGTCGAGCGCAACCCGAACCATTTTCGCGGTCGTTTCGTCGTCGGTCATGAACAGCGGGATGGCGCGTACCTCAACATCTGCGATATCGGCGGTGTCGGTTTCGTGGATCAGCCAGGCGTCGAGCAGACCGCCCGCGGTGCGCGCGCCGTAGTGCCGTCCCACACCTTCGGCGGACACCTCGACGCCGATCGCCGGCAGGCATGCGTCGGCCATACCGCGCACCGGCGCGTTACCGATGATCGGCGACACGCCGACTACCGGCGCACGTCCACCAGCGATCGCTTCCCGGATGTCGTCCAAGCCGAGGATCGTGCCGATGGAGACGACCGGGTTGCTCGGGGCGAAGAGCACCACATCGGCGGTAGTGATCGCTTCAAGCACGCCGGGCGCGGCGACGGCGTCGTCCAAACCGACCTGGACGAACGCCTCGGTAGGCAGGGCCGCGCGATGCTTGGTCCACCATTCCTGGAAGTGAATGGCCTGCCGCCGCCCGTCCAGCTCGACCACGACATGGGTCTCGCAGCGGTTGTCGGTCATCGGCAGCAAAGTGACGCCAGGCTGCCAGCGCTCGCACAATGCCGCCGTCACCGCGCTGAGCGGAAAGCCCGCATCGAGCATCCGGGTGCGCACCAGGTGCGTGCCGATGTCGAGGTCGCCCAGGCTGAACCAGGACGGTTCGGCACCGTAGGCCTTGAACTCGTCCATGATCCGCCACGTCTCGTCCTTGCGTCCCCAGCCGCGTTCGGAGTCGTGCACCCCGCCGAGGGTGTACATGCAGCTGTCGAGATCCGGAGTGATGCGCAGCCCGTGCAGCGTGACGTCGTCACCGGTGTTGATGATCGCGATGATCTCGTCGTCGGGGCAGGCTGAGCGGACGCCGCGGAGAAAGCGGGCTCCGCCGACGCCGCCGGCCAGAACCGTGATGCGCACCTGTCGAACCTACGCGATGGCGTACATGGCTTTTGTCATGACTTCGCCGTCGGCGACTGCGTTTGCGCCTCGGCCCGGCGGCGGCGCAGCATGGCGCCTACCTCGTGCATGGTGATCTCTCGGGCGCCGAGTTCGATGGCTTGGGCCCGCAGATGCGCGGGCAGATCGTGGTGCCAGCGCCACGGATGGTCCTGGAAGAATCGGCGCGGAATCTCCAGCTGATCGGCCATCTCGTGCAACTCGGCACGGGTGTCGGCGAGCAGGTGGCAGAACCCGGTGAACCGCAGCCCGGCGTCGGGATACTCGCGCACCGTGTCGACATAACAGGCCACGTCATCGACGCTACCGTCGGCGGCATGAGCAACCGTCCTGCGAGCATTCCTGAGGGTCTGGTCATCGAGCTGTCGCGCGGCAAGGTACTGCCTGGTGCCGGCGGCGAGGCCGACCGGTGGATGCAGATGCTCAACGACCGCCAGGACGAGTGCGTGGCCACCCTGGACCGCGAGCGGATGGCGATCGAGATCGTCTTCCGGCTGCAGGAGGACGGCGCCGACTACCTGTACTGGGTGAGCGTCCGCGGGGCCGACGGCGGCGGGCTCGATCTGTCCAACCCGGTCGACCGCGACCACGAGGCGCAGGCGCGCCGGACGAAGGAACCGGGCTGGGTCGAGGCCGAACCGCAAGTGCTGCTGCTGCCCGATCCGGTGCGCGAGGCCGTCCTCGCCTGGGCGCTGCGTCCCGCCGACTGAGCTGGCTGGGCCCGGGTTTCCCCGCTGGTGGTCGGTTTCGCGCCGTACAACCGGACGTGCGCGGGGAAAGGATCGCCGTCGAGCTTCGGTTTTCCCCGCGCGCGTCCGGTTGCGCTGCGCCCAACCGGACGTGCGCGGGGAAAAGCCGAGTGACAGCTGCTGCGACTGCGCCGGCGCGGCAGCGGCTATTTCTTGGCCGCGACCAGCAGTCCGTCGCCGACGGGCAGCAGCGCGGCCAGCAGCCGGTCGTCGTCACGAACGGCCTTGGCGAGGTCGCGCAACACCATCGTGTCGTTGTCGCGGACCGACGAGTCGGCCACCCGGTCGTGCCATAGGGCGTTGTCGAAGGCCACCACCCCGCCGGGACGCAGCATGCGCACCGCCTGCTCGTAGTACACCGCGTACGCGCCCTTGTCGGCGTCGACGAACACCAGGTCGTAGGCGTCATCACGCATGCGCGGCAGCACGTCGGCAGCCGAGCCGTTGATCAGCCGGTACCGGGTCGCGGCGATGCCGGCCTCGGTGAACGCCTCGCGCGCCGCGCGCTGGTTCTCGCTCTCGACGTCGATCGACACCAGCTGGCCGTCCTCGGCCATTCCGCCGAGCAGGTAGAGCCCGGACACGCCGGCGCCCGTCCCGACCTCGACCACCGACCGCGCGCTGGTCGCCCGGGCCAGGACGCGCAGGGCCGCCCCGCCGGCCGGTCCGATCGGCGTGCACCCCAGCTCGTGGCCGCGCTCGCGCGCGGCGGCGACCAGATCGCTCTCGGGTACGAAGGACTCGGCATAGGCCAGGCTGGTCTCGTTCAACATCGCGTCCGCCCTGGCCGGACCCTTATCGCCGGCGCCGGGGTCCCCGCGAAGTTGTCGAGCGCCTTTTGCCAGAGAACTTCGCGGGGTGGTTAGTGCATCGAGTCGATGATGAGGGCCAGATCGTCACGCGTCGTCAGCGGATTGACGATAGCGAACCGGGTGCATACCCGGTTGTTGTGCCTGGTCGCCGTGACGAATGCGACCTGCTGGTCGAGCAGCCGGCTCGTCCACGCCGCATAGTCGGCCTCGGTCCAGCCGATCCGCTCGAAGATGAGGACGGACAGATCCGGCTCGACGAGCAGGCGCAGGTGCTCGGAGGCATCGATGAGCGCGCGTCCCTCGCGAGCCACCGTCAGGGTCTGCTCGATCGCATCGCGGTAGGCCTCAGTGCCATAGACGGCGAGGGAGAACCAGAACGGCAACCCGCGGGCCCGCCGGGTGAGCTGGATGGCGAAGTCGGACGGATTCCACTCGCTGTCGACGGTCACCACGTCGAGGTAGCCGGCGTGCTGGGTGTGCGCGGCCCGGCCGATGCGTGGGTCGCGGTAGAGCAGCGCGCACGCGTCGAACGGCGCGAACAGCCACTTGTGCGGGTCGACGATGAACGAGTCGGCGTGCTCGACCCCGGCGAACAGGTCCCGGACGCTCGGCGCGGCCAGTCCGGCCCCGCCGTATGCCGCGTCCACATGCAGCCACCAGTGCCGCGCTCGGGCCACCTCGGCGATGCCGGCGATGTCGTCGACCACGCCCAGGTTCGTCGTCCCCGCTGTGGCGACCACCGCGAAAACCCCGTCGAGGACGTGCGCGGGCAGGCCGTCGACGACCTGCTGCGCCGCCGCGCCGGTCAACCGGCCGCGCTCGTCGCCGGGCACCTCGACCAGATCGGCGTCCATGACGACCCGCACCGCGTGCTTGACCGACGAGTGCGTCTCGGCCGTCACCACGACCGACCACCGGGCCGGGCGCGTCCCGCCGCGCCGGTTGAGCGCGTACTCGCGCGCCGCCACCAGCGCCGACAGGTTCCCGACCGTCCCGCCCTGCACGAACGTGCCGCCGGCCTCGGGTGGCAGGCCGGCCAGATCGGCGATCCAGCGCAGCGCCTGGTTCTCGGCGTAGACCGCGCCGGAGCCCTCCAGCCACGATCCGCTGTACACGTTTGAGGCGGCGACGAGCATGTCGAAGTAGCAGGCGGCCTTGGTCGGGGCGTTCGGGATGAACGAGAGGTAGCGCTTGTGGTCGACCGACAGGCAGGCCGGCCCGATGACCTCGGCCCACAGCCGCAGCGCCTCGTCGCGTCCGATGCCCTGCGGCGACACCGTCCCGCCGGCCAATTTGTCCAGTTCGGCCGGGGTCAGTGGGCGGTCGAGCGGCACTTCCTGGGCCAGCCGCTCGAGGCAATACTCGACGACCGTCCGGGCAATCCGGTCGTCCTCCTCGCTATACGCGTGCACGCCGGGAAGAGTAGTGGCCTGATCCGGGAACGTCCGAGACTTGCCTGGCGTTTAGCTGGCGTACAGGTTCAGGTGATTGGGTAGGCGCATGACAGCGGTTGAAACACAGGCATGGGTTCCCCCCACCTGGGATGAAGTCGTGCGCGAGCACGCCGACCGGGTGTACCGGTTGGCCTACCGGCTGTCGGGCAACCGCGCCGACGCCGAGGATCTCACCCAGGAGACCTTCGTCCGCGTCTTCAAGTCCCTCGCCGAGTACACGCCTGGGACCTTCGAGGGCTGGCTGCATCGCATCACCACCAACCTGTTCCTGGACATGGTCCGCCGCCGTCAGCGGATCCGTTTCGACGCGCTGCCCGAAGATGCCGGTGATCGGCTGGCCTCGCGCGAATCTGGCCCCGAGCAGACTTACGAGCAGATGAACCTCGATCCGGAGATCCAGGCCGCGCTCGACGCGCTGCCCGCCGATTTCCGGGTCGCCGTGGTGCTTTGCGACCTCGAGCAGCTGTCCTACGAAGAGATCGGCGCCACGCTGGGCATCAAGGTCGGCACGGTGCGCTCGCGCATCCACCGCGGCCGGGTGCTGTTGCGCCAGGCGCTGGCTCATCGCGCTCCCGGCCTGCGTCCGGTCGAGCCCGGTCAACAGGCGATCGAGGCGGTCGGCTGATGCGCGAGCAGCACCTCTCCGACGAGGCGATCGCCGCCTTCGCCGACGACGTCCTGCCCAAGCACGTCCGCGAGCGGGCCCGCCGGCACACCGCGGCCTGCCCGGAGTGCAACTACGCGGTCGCCGTGCAGCGCGAAGCGGTCTGGGCGCTGCGCGCGGCCCCGGCGCCGTCGCTGCCGATCGGCCTGCTCGACCGGCTGCGCGAAGTCCCGGCTACCACGCCCATCCGGCACGTCCCGGCGACGGTCGACGAGCACGGCAATGCGATGTTCGCGACCTTCAGCGCTCCCGCGGCGGCGTTCGTGCCGCAAGCCGCGCAGCGGTCCCGGGGTCGCCTGACCCGTCCGGTGGCCATGACCGCCGCCTCGCTGGCCGTCGTGGGCGTCCTCGCCGGCGCGGCCGTCATGTCGGACTCACACCACGCCAGCCCGCCCTCGCACATCCAGCCCGCGAGCGTGTGGCTGCCCGTCGGCCACCGCTGATCGGTTCCGGCCGGGCGGCCATTGGCCTCGATGAGGCAGACTCGTAAAGAGCGATCAGAACCGAATCGAGGAAACCCGTGCCCGACCCCGCCGACCCGACGCCTGCGGCGCCGACGGACGACTCGGGTTACCGCCGCCCCGAGGGCTTGCGCGATTGCTTCGAACCCCGCCCGACTCCGCCGGCCTACAGCCCGCCGCCGCCCACCGTCGCCCCGCAAGACTCCGCCGCCTTCGGCCGGCCACCTGGCAGCGGGGCCTTTGACCCGGGCCCCGGCGACCGGGTGCCGCCACGGCCGACCTCGCGGCCGGCCGTTCCCTGGCAGATGGCGAGCGCGTTCGGTGCCACTCCCGAGGCTGCGGACGGCTTCGCGCCGGCGCCGGGCGACCGCATCGAACCCGCCGGCGCCGCGCCCGAGTATCCGTGGTGGAAGCACGACGCCCAGCGCGATCCGTGGCGTGATCCGGCTGCGCCGTTCTGGCTCGGCCGCGGTGCCATCTATTCCAGCGGCGAGCCGGCACAACTCGATCCGATGCAAGACGTCGAGCACCTGGACGAGCCGGTCGACCAGGACGAGAAGCCGCCGCCCACCGTCATCACCGGCGGGCGAGCCCGCTTCGGGCTGAACGCGATCGCGCTCAGCATCGCCATCGCGCTGCTCGCCGGAGCGCTCGGCGGCTTCGGCGGGTACTGGCTCGCCGGTCGCGCCGGCGACGCGCTGCACCGCTCGGACGTCAGCCTGGCGCAGGTGAACAGCGCGGCCAACCGGCCGCCCGGCTCGGTCGCGTCGATCGTCAAGCAGGTCGGCCCGGCGGTGGTGTCGCTGGCCGTCACCAGCGCCGACAAGTCGCGATACGGGGTCGGCTCGGGCGTCGTGATCGACAAGCACGGCTACGTGCTGACCAACGATCACGTGGCCGAGGTCGCCAAGGACGGCGGCTCGATCGTGGCGACCTTCTCAGACGAGGACACCGCCAAGGCGCAGATCGTGGGCCTCGACCCGATCAGCGACCTGGCCGTGCTCAAGGTGCCCGACACCGCGCTGCGGGTCGCCACCCTCGGCAGGTCGTCGCAACTGGCCGTCGGCGATCCGGTGATCGCGATCGGCTCACCGCTCGGGCTCGAGGGCACGGTCACCGCGGGAATCGTGTCGGCGCTCGACCGTCCCGTGCACACGACCGACAGCGGCGCGTCCGGCGCGTACCTGGACGCGATCCAGACCGACGCGGCGATCAACCCGGGCAACTCAGGCGGCGCACTCGTCGACGCGCAGGGCGCGGTCATCGGCATCAACTCCGCGGCTCGGCTGCTCACCACCGACGGAGCCAACGGCACGTTGCCGGTCAGCGGCATCGGCTACGCGATCCCGATCGACTACGCGCGCAACATCGCGCTGCAGCTGATCAAGACCGGCAAGGCGGTGCACGGATCGCTGGATGCGCAGGGCCGCACCGCGCAGGCCGGGTTGCAGGAGGGCGCCTACCTCGAACAGGTGCTGCCCAAGGGTGCGGCTGCGAACGCCGGCCTGCGCAACGGTGACGTGATCATCGTGGCCGACGGCAAGGCGATCGTCAGTTACGACCAGCTCGTCGTCACCGTCCAGGAGCACAAACCCGGGGACAAGATCGACGTCACCTACTACCGCGGAGCGGCGAAACGGACCAGCACCGTGACGCTGGGCTCGGCGTAAGGTCGTCGCATGTTCAACATCGGGCCGATGGAGTTCCTGGTGCTCGGCATCGTTGCCGTCATCGTCATCGGTCCCGACCGGCTCCCGGGCCTCGCCCGTGACGCGGCACGGATGCTGCGCACGTTGCGCGAACTGGCCACCGGCGCCCGTACCCAGCTGCGTGACGAGCTCGGTCCGGAGTTCGCCGACCTGGGCCTGGACGACTTGCGCAACCTCAACCCGCGTACCGCGCTGCAGCGCGCGATCCTCGGCGACGACGAGACCGGGCTGCGGGCCGACCTGCGCAAGCTCGATCCGCGCGAGGAGCTGCGCGATGCCGACCCGCGGCGGGCGGTGCGCGAGATGGACACCGACGAGCCGATCTCGATGCGCAAACC
>DASRSG010000076.1:0-13100 GCA_035656595.1 Jatrophihabitantaceae bacterium
CGTGTCCCATCAGGCCGCCCGGGTCGGATTGGGCGTCGATTTCTCCGACGCCCCGGGCTACGTCACCGACAACGACCTGGCCACCGCCACCCTGCTGGCCGCCATGCGCGGCGCGGGCTTCACCGGGCGCCTGGTGCTCGCCAGCTCCATGGTCGTCTACGGCGAAGGCCTGGGACGGTGCGCCGAACACGGCGATGTCGTTCCCGGGGCTCGAACTGAGGCAGATCTGCGTGCCGGGCGGTACGAGCCGCCGTGCCCGCGCTGCGGTGCACAACTGCGTCCTGCGCTGGTGGGCGAGGATGCTCCGCTCGACCCGCGCAACGCGTATGCCGCCAGCAAGGTGGCCCAAGAACACTTTGCCTCGTCGTGGGCGCGTGCGACGGGCGGCAGTGTCGCGGCACTGCGCTACCACAACGTGTACGGCCCCGGCATGCCCCGCGACACCCCGTACGCCGGCGTTGCCGCGATCTTCCGATCCGCGATCGCCGGTGGGCGGCCACCGCAGGTCTTCGAGGACGGCGCGCAGCGCCGCGACTTCGTCCACGTCCGCGATGTCGCGGCTGCCACCGTGTCGGCTCTCGAGCAACATGACAGCGGGCGGATCGCGTTCAACGTCGGATCGGGCACGGCGCGCACCGTCCGCGACATGGCTGCGGCCCTGGCCGATGCGGCATGCGGCCCGATCCCGCAGATCACGGGTGAATACCGGCTCGGCGACGTCCGGCACATCACCGCCGATTCGTCGCGGCTGCGAAGCACGTTCGGATGGCGGCCCTCGGTCGACTTCGCGTCGGGCGTCGCCGAACTGATGCAATGAAGCGCCCGCTCGCTGCCGTGTTGGTGATGTACCTCGCGGTGGTCGCGACACTGCTTCACATCGATCTGCCGCACCGTGATCTCTACCTGCTCAGCATCAGCACCGTGCTCTTTGCCGCAGCCGTTGCGCTGCTGGCCCGCAGCAGGCTCTCGTCGCGCGGTGTCGGCTGGCTCGTGCTCGTCGTCGGCTCGCTGCTGCAGCTGATCGCGCTGACCCGAGCGCCACTGACCTCTGATGACGCGAACCGCTATGCATGGGACGCGAAGGTGCAGCTCGGCGGCATCGACCCGTATCGGTACGCACCCTCGGCCCCGCAACTGGCTCCGCTCCGCGACGCGAGCATGTTCGGGCAATCCTCGGCGTGCACCTACCCGATACCGGGCGGTTGCACTGCCATCAATCGTCCCGACGCGCACACCATCTATCCGCCGGTAGCGCAGGCAGCATTCGATCTGGGCCGCATCGCATCCTTCGGCGGCAACGGCGGGCTGCTCGTCTATCAACTGATGGGGGCGCTCGGCGCAATCGCGGTGACCGTGCTGCTCCTACGGCGCGCATCCAGTCGCGGGTCACCGATATGGCCGGTTGCACTGTGGGCCTGGTGTCCGGTGGTCATGCTGGAATTCGGAAACAACGCACACATCGACTGGCTGGCCGCGCTGCTCACCGTGTTCGCCTTGCAGCTCGGCGCGCGGAACCGCAACGCGGCGAGCGGATCCGTGCTCGGCGCCGCGATAGCGGTCAAGCTGTATCCCGCTCTGGTGCTGCCTGCGCTGATGCGCCGGCGTCCGTGGCTGGTCGGAACCTCGGCGGTGGCAACCGTTGTCCTGGTCTACCTCCCGCACGTCGTTGCCGTCGGGCGCGGCGTCATCGGTTACTTACCCGGCTACCTGCGCGAGGACGGCTACAACTCCGGTCGGCGGCTGATCCTCGTCGGCACATTCCTACCGCATCCGGCCGACACCGTCGTTGCGTTGCTGGTGCTTGCCGTCGCGGCGTGGTGGACCTGGCGGCGCAGCGATCCGTCGGCTCCCGAGCAGACCGCGACGATCATGACCGGGATCGCGTTCCTCGTCATCGCGCCCTCGGACGGCTGGTACGCCGCGATGCTGATCGCGCTCGCGATCATGTCGGCACGCTACGAGTGGACAATCCTTGCGCTCGCGCCGTCCTTCGTATACCTGACGTCGCTTGCGTTGCTCAGCTATACATTGGCCGCCATCGGCACAGCGGTCGCATGGCGACTGCGCAAATCTTGCCATCCCGACCCAGCATCGACACCGCAAACGTCTTTGATAGCCAGCGCACCTGCCGCCCGACTCACCCTTTCGACGATGCGAGCACGCGAGCGCCGGGCGCTCTGATCCTCGAACTCACGCCCGGGTGCGGTCCCGGGCTCGCGCACTACGGTTACCCGGCAACCTGGGTGTGCGATCCGGGTGTCACATTCACCATCGAACACACGATTGAGCCAGGCCGAGCGAGCTTGCGCGGTCGAACCGAGTGAATGAACCTGACAGGCGCGATTCCGGAACACCCGCGACCTGATCTGCTCTGTGGATAAACCCTGATTCCCGGCGCAACGTAAATACGATTCCGGCCATGTCAAAGAAGCGCACGGACGAAGACCTTTACATCGATGCCAACGGTTGCTTGACCGAACGTCTCGAACTTGGCGGCCAGATCGTGACCGTCCACTATGACGACCTCCCGGATTCGGACGTCACAACCGTAAACGGCATCCGTTGCACTACAGCGCTGCGCACCGTGATCGACATCGCGCCGGATGTGGGCGCTGTAGAACTCGAGCAAATCGTCCGGCACTGTCTCGCCCGTGGCCTGTTCAGCATCGAGGAGGCGATGGCGAGATGCGACGAGCCCGACATGTTGACTCGCCCCGGCGCCACATTGCTGGGGCGCGCGCTGCAGCGCTGAAGCGCGGTGCGACGACTGCAACGCAAAGCTCTGAGCGAACGGGCTCCGACCCAGCCGCTACACCTGCAATCCTGGTGTGGTGGAGCCGAGGATTGTGCTGATCCCGAGCCCCTTGCTCGGGCCGGCGTCGTGGGAGCCAACCGCGCAGGCATCGGCGATCCGCGGATGGCCCGCGCGGGTGCCCAACCTGCAGGGCGTCTCGCGGGCAGCTGCGCCGTACTGGCCGGCCGGGGTTGATGCGATCGTACGGGCGGCGGCCGATGAGCCGGTCGTGCTCGTGCCGCATAGCAATTCCGGGTTGTATATGCCGGCGGTGATCGATGCGCTCGGCGACCAGGTGCGCGGCGTGGTGTTCGTCGACGCAGCGCTGCCTGGAGCTGGCTACTTCGCTCAGCGGGAGTTCCTGAACTCACTGGTCGACGCGGACGGACTTCTGCCACCGTGGACATCGTGGTGGGACGGGTCCGATGTCGCGCAGCTGTTCCCGAACGCCGAAGTGCAGGCTCGCGTCGAGGCGGAGCAGGCGCGGATGCCACTGGCCTACTACGACCACGTGCCGCCCGCGCCAGACGGTTGGGATCGGCCGCCGTGCGCCTACATATGGTTTGCCGAGCCGTACGACACCGGGGCCCAACGGGCAAGCACGCGCGGTTGGCCTACCAAGCACGTGCCGGGCAACCACCTGCATATGCTGGTCGATCCGGATGCGGTCGCCGACGCCGTGCTCGAGATGGCCCACCGCCCACGTTCTCACTCGTAGTGCACCAATCCGTAGGCAATCCCGCACAGTGAATGTGCGCTATTCCTCCGCCGATCCGCGGCGACTCGTGTCGTCGCGGCTCAACCACGAATCAGCCCAGTCATGACGGCCTGCGGGTCGTCGAGTACGCCCGCCATGTTGTGCACGAATGCGTCCCCGGCGGATCGCTGATCACCACCGCCAGCACCGACCGTGGTCACGAACTACTTCCGCAGCAAACAAGATCTCGACCTCGAGACCTACCAACCATGGCATCACGTTCGCGCGCGAGTCGAGCAGGCGATCGCGGCTGCTGGCACCGATCCGCTCGCGGCCTGCCTGCACACGTTACTTCCGTTGGACGACAAGTCCCTCGTCGGATGGAAGGTCTGGCTCGACCTCGAACTCGAGCGCCTACGCGCGGGCAGCGGAAATTACGCACGGCACCAGCCGCGACTCGTGGACTCCGATTCAGGTGTCAGATTCAGTTTGCTTCCCTCCTGCGGTGACTTGACGGGGACGTTGATGATCTTCGGGTCGTCGGACATGAGAATCCCGTGACACGGTAGGAATCACCGGTTCAATGCCAGTGGTCGCCCACACGAGGTCGCGAGGTCGAGCGAGCGCACTCGTTCGGGTGCCCGCGTGCGTGTGAGCGGCGCGAAGCGCCGGACACCCTGGATCCGCGGATTCGGGAGCCTTCGTCGTTCCAGCCGGCGAACACACACCTAGCCGTGCGCGCCGGCGTTGACGAGGCGCTGCCCGAGGGCTCGTACGGCAGCGCGTACCTCGTCACCGGCCACGACCGTGAACGGCGCAGGGATGGCCGCGAGTTGCGCGGCGTACCAGGTGAGTTCATCAGTGCTGCCGCGCAACGTGCAGCTGTCGTCGCCGCTGGCCTCCAGCCGACCGAGCGTTCGGGGGACGCACGGGGCGACATCCTTGAACGGGCCGGCAATGCGGATCTCGACCCGGTAGGTCCAGCCGTCGGCGAGGTGATCCTCCACCTCGCGCACCGCGTCCAGGTCATCCTGTGGTGCGGCCCAGAGACTGGAGGATGCGCGCGATGGAAATGCTCAGCGGCCGGCAGATCACCGGGGCCAATCTGGCCGACTGGCGCAAGCTCGGTCAGGGCCTGCACGCCGGTTCGTGATAGCCGACCTAGGCGCCGGCGCGCGGTTCCTCACCGCCGTCAGCGAGATCAGCGAGGTCGGCGGACATCTCGGGGTGCGCATGGGCACGGCTCATGTCGACCTGAAGCTGATCAGCGAGGACGCGATCTACGGTGACGACGAAGGCTCCGAACACCTGGGCGAGTGGGTCATCCTGTGGTTCCAGGAGACCGAGCCGCATCCGACCCCACGCCAGCGGTTCCACCTCGACGTCCAAGTGCCTACGACGTCGCCGAGCAACGCGTCGCCGTGGCCGCTGGTGCGGTCGTCGTCGACGACAGCCAGGCGCCCGGCTTGACGGTCCTGGCCGACGCCGACGGCAATAAGGCCTGCGTCGCCACGTTCCAGCCGGCGCCGGACAGGTAATCAGCAGGTCCCGGGCGCGCTGCGCAACGTCGGTGATCGGTCGGCCCGACTCGGGCCGATGCAGCGGGTCGTGCGAGAGCCACTAGCTGTTTGTCGCCGGCGAAGACGAACGCGTCCGGTTGCTCGGCTGTCGTCTCGGTGAAGATCGTCCTTCAGGCTCGACGGCAGTTGCCCGCCGGCATCGTCTGGCGCGTCAGCGGTGGCGCCGGACCAGTATCGGATGCAGGAACCGAAGACGATCCGGGCCGGCATCGGCCAGGGCCGGCGTCTCGGTGTAGAGCGCCATCGGCTGCGTCAGTGGCGGCACGGCCATCGGCGTGTCTCCCTTCCAGGGGTGGCGTGCACGCCGACCCTGCACCTCTACGCGGCTGGCAACAGCGCCGATCGGGCAGCGCAGGCCCCGCGCGAGCTATACCTGTGTCAACGTGTTCTGGAAGCGGACCGCGAGGACGGCGACGTCGTCGCCGGGTCGGTCTCCGACCATGTCGTTGAGCACGGCATCGAGTAGATCGCTCGGGTCGCGACGGTGGTGCCTTCGGGCGGTTTCAAGCAGGCGTAGCTGACCGTTGTCGATGCTGTCGGTGCGAGTCTCGACGAGGCCATCCGTGTAGAGCAGCAGGGTGGCACCGGGCGGTATCGGGCACGAGTGGTCGCGTCGGGCAGAGTTGGGTGCAAAGCCGAGCAGCAGATCGGTGGTGTCGTCGAGCTGAATCGCGGTACCGTCCGCGTGGATCAGGATGGGGGCGGGGTGCCCCGCGTTGCTCCACCGCAGAGTTGCCACGCTGTCTTGTTCAGCCGTCGACGGCGGCTCGACGTTGGCCACGATCAATGTGGCGATGGTGTCGATGTGCAGGTCACGGATAGCGCGATCGAGACGCGCGACGACGTCTGATGGCGGATCGTTGCGTTCCAGAAGTTGAGCTCGCAGCACGTTGCGAAGCTGCCCCATCGTGGCGGCCGCCTGAATGTCGTGGCCGATGACATCACCAATCACGAGGGCGGTCGCTCCGGTTGGCAGCGCGATGGCGTCATACCAGTCACCGCCGACCTGATCTTGCTCGGCGGCGGTGAGATACCGCGCAGCGAGCACCAGGCCCTCAGTGTCGGGAAGCTGGGTGAGCATCGCTTCCTGAAGTGCGAGTGCGACGATTCGATCGTGCACGCCTTGACGTTCCAGCCGTCGGTTTGCTTCATGCAACCGTAGCGATGCCGCGTCTGATGCCGCGACCGCTGAGTTGGTCACCGTTCTCATCGCGGCGGCCGCGCCGAGCACTTCAGCTTCCATCGCGGCGGCCGCGGCTGCGGTCGTCTCGGCGACGGCGTCGGCTGCAGCCGCTACGGCACGAGCCACGAGTGATGCCGCTTGTGCGGTTTCCTCGGCCTTGGCTATCGCGGTCGAGAGCACCCTCGCCCCCACTTGGCGTGCCACCCGAGCCGCTTCGGCGTCATCGCCGGCCACGATCGAGTCCGAGACAATGGCGGCTGCGTCCGCAGCGGCGGATGCGACCGCCACGGCGAGCTGGTCGGCTTGCGCCTGCACTGCGGCTACCGTGCGAGCGGCGGCCTCGGCCACCGCAGCAGCGGCCACGGTGGCTGCCATCGCACGCGCGGTGCGGGCCTCGCGTGCGGCGGATGCCGTCGTCGCGGCCGCGGCGATCGCTGCCTGCTCGGCCGTGGAAGCGGTCGACGCCGCGGCGGCCGCGGCACCGGCCGGCGGCTCAGCCACGGCAGCCGCATCGCGCACGGTGAACCACACCGATGTTCTGCCGTGCGTCCGGCTGGTGCCCCAGGTCGAGGCCACCGAGTCCAGGATGGACAGGCCACGGCCGCCGCGCCTAGCCGCCGGCGGCAACCCAGTGGGATACACCAGCCGCGCGGACAGATCGGCGAAGCCGCCGGTCACGCTCACGGTCACGGCGCCGCTGCCGTCGACCGCCACCTCGAGGTCCAGTGTTCGCGCCGTCTCGTGCCGGACGATGTTGCTCACCAGTTCGCTCGCGAGCGAGATGACCTCGCCCTGCGCAACGGCGCCGACCGAGCATGCGTGCAGCGCGTGCGAAACCTCGCGCCGCACCGACTCGGCAGCGCGAGAATCAGCGGCCAGCTCTATCGAGTACCGCAATCCTGAGGTCACATCGGTGGCCCGCTCGCTCGGTAAGCTCAAAGTGCACGGCGTTGAGCGAAAGCTCACGACTCCGCCATAGCGGACATCGCCCCGGGCTTGGCTGCGGTCACAACACGCCAAACCATACGCGTGATGATCGCCATACGCGTTCAGCGCGCATTGCACGACTCGTTGAAGCCCGCAGCGTCACGCGCGGCGATCGTCGGGCTGCCGGCGGCGTCGGCTTCGGCTGCGATCTCCTTTGTGTAGGCGGCCTTGCCGCTCCTGGCTGCCGCAACCCGGCGCGCGTCGAGCCGGTTGGCGAATCGGACGTACGCAGCGAAGGCGGCCGCCTTGGCCTTCGCGCCGGCCGGCACCGGAATCTTGGCCAGCTGTCGGTCGAACTTGTCGAGCAGTCTTGTGTGCGCGGGCAGTTGAGCGAAGTACGCCTTGCGTGGGATGTCCAGGCTGCCGCCGTCGCTTACCGCAACGACCTTCGGCAGCAGGGTGTCGCACAGTGCATTGACCGCGTCGAGGTAGTGCTGCACAGCGGTGTTGCCATCGCTGGCCATAGCTGACAGCACGCCGGACGGCGATGCGACCGGTGAACTCGGTGCAACCGGCGAACTCGCGCCAGTTCCGGCAGACGATGAACAACCGGTCACGACGGCGCACACCACTACCGTTACCAGCATTCGCCCATCCAGTCTCGCCACGCTCACATCCTGGAGGCTGTGGCAGCGTACGAACATGCCCGCTGCGGGTTCGTTGCCACTTCGTTGTCGCGCGATAACGGGTTCGGCGGGCCGCAGGGTGATTAATTTGGCGTGCTTGCACCCCTGAATCTGGGTGGCTGGCAGGCATCCCGCGAGTCGCCTGTTCGCGATGCATGGGTCGTGCGCCGCTCTCGTGGCGTCGCAACGCATCGGACCGGTGCGCGGCATCGTGACCGACGGTCTGGCTCAGGAGCGGTTGGCGAGGATCGGCCCCTGTAACGGCCCGCGATAGCCGACGCTTCCTCCGGCGAGTGACCGGCCAGGCGGGCGTCGAGGTAGGCCGCGTACCAATCCCACCAGTTGTGCGGCGGAGATGATTTCTCGAACGGGTCGTGGTGCTCGGCCGTCTCATGAAGCAGTTCGGCCAGTGTCGCAACGTCCATAGCCGATCAACGCCCGGGCAGCCGAGTGACGATTTCCTGCAGTAGCCAGCCGTTCCCGTCCGGGTCGGTGAACGAGACGAACGAGGCGTAGGACTTGCGCTCCGGATCCGGGCCGGGCTCCCGCGCGTCCGTCCCCGCGTGGTGGAACACGCCGCCGGCATCGTGGAAGACGTCGCTTACCTCGATCCCGCGGCTGTGTAGGTCGGCACGCGCAGCCTCGATGTCGGTGACGACGAGGATCAGGCCGTCAGCCGAACCAGGGGCAGCGTTGGGGCCAGCAATCGGTAGCTTGTCGGTCCGTTGCGATCCATCTCGCGGCGTGCCGGGTACAGATGCGCGGGCCGTCCCGGACCTGTCGCGTCGCTCGTCACCTGTTCGACGCGGCCTGTCGCGATAAGGCCGTCGAGGTGAAATCTGACGGTGTTGGGATGCACGCCGAGCCGCTCCGCGCCGCCCGGCGTTGCGCATCGAGGCGTCGGCGCCATCGTGACGGTGCTTGAGGTAGCGCGGTCAGTTCTTCGCGGTGGCTGCGCGGCGCACGACGATCCGGGGCTCGACCTTCAGGCTCTGACCGACGACGCAGTATCGCTCGGTTGCGTCGGCGAGGCGCCGCAGGGTTGCGTCGTCGGCCTCCGTGTCGAGTTCGGCGGTGACGACTACGTCTTGGACGCCGACCGGTACCTGGCGATCGACTCCCAACGTGCCGCGCGCGTCGAAGTACGCCTCGGCACGCAGGGTTGCCGACCGCACCGGCACGCCCATCGCGGTCGCTACCGCCCGTAGCGTCACCCCGGCGCAGGCAAGCAGGGCTTCGAGCAGCATGTCGCCCGAGCACGCGTCTTGTCCGTCGCCGCCGGTGGCGACATGGAGGCCGGCACGTACCGGGCCGGCCCAGCTGTCGACGGTGCAGGTGATCGCGGATGCGCGGTAGTCACCGCGTGCGCTGAGCGCGGTGCGTGCGGTACTGGGGTCAGACCGATACTTGGCCTTGAGAGGCGCTTGGCTGTCCCGAAGTGTGTTGGCGTCCATGGCCTACATTGTGCTGCTACCGCGCGGGCCGTGGTCTCCGCGATGGTTCGTGCCTCGCCTGCTACGAACGGCGCAATCATGCGACGGAAGTGCTGCACGCCTCTCACTCCAAGGACATGACCAGGGACACGCACATCTCCTCGACCGCGGCGACGAGCGCGGAGCGGCGCACCGACGGCCGAGTGCATGATCTCGATTGCGCTCGTCGGGAACGGCACCCCGACCCGATCCGCCGGCCACGATGCGTTGTAGATCGACACCGGCTGAGAACGCCCGGCCCGCACGGGTCACCACGAGAGCGTCGGACTCTCGCGCACCGCGCACGGCGCTCGTGATCGCCTGAAGCAGTTCGAGATCGATCGCGTTGACCTTGCCGCGGTGCAGCGTGAGCACAACGACACCCGAGCGCTGTTCGATGTCGAGCACGTTTGGCTCCCGATGATGAGTGTGGGACGGCGATGGAGCCGGTCACGGCAACGCGACAACCTGACCGGCATAGGCGAGTCCGGCGCCGAAACCGATCAGCAGCGCGAGCTGTCCCGATCGTGCCTCTCGCCGCTCGATCAACCGGGCGAGCGCGATCGGTATCGAGGCCGCCGAGGTGTTTCCGGACTCGATGACGTCGTTGGCGATCACGGTGTCATGTAGCCCGAGGCTGCGCACCACGGCGTCGATGATGCGCAGGTTCGCCTGATGCGGCACGAACACCTCGATGTCATCAATCGAGACCCCGGCGCGCTGGCAGGCGGCCAAGGCGAGGTCCGGGACCGATTCGACCGCCCAGCGGAACACTTCGCGCCCGGCCATCTGCAGCAAGCCATCGGGTCGACACGCAATCAGATTCGACTGATGTCCGTCGCTGCCCCAAACCACCGGCCCGATGCCGATGCCGTCGCCGCTGGCTGCGCTCACCACCGCGGCTCCCGCGCCGTCGCCGAAGATGATGGATGTCCCCAGATCCTCCGGATCGATGAGTCGGGTCATCTCCTCGGCGGCGACGACCATGACGTTGTGGGCCGACCCGGCACGGATGAGAGCGTCAGCGGTGCTGAGCGCGTAGCAGAAGCCGCTACACGCGGCGTTGATCGCCAACCGACCGGCGTGCGGCGCAAGCCGGTGCGCGATCTGCGTCGAGGAGGTCGCGTCGATGCTGCACGACGCGGTGAGCACGAGATCGATCTGCGCCGGGACGAGCTGGGCCTGGCCGAGTGCCGATCGGCCGGCCTGCACGGCGAGATCGACGATGTCGCTGCCGGGTCGAAGGCGGCGCAGGTTCCGGATGCCGGTGCGGGTCCGGATCCATTCCGCGCTGCGACCGAACCGCTCACCGAGCTCGTGCCCGGCCACCACCTGGTCGGGCTGGGCCGCGCCGAAACCGAGCAACCGCGCGCCAGCAATCCGCGCCGCAGGCTGGCCCGGGCGGATCGCGGGATGCGTCAGCTCGACGGTCATCGGCCGTCCTCACTCGGAGCCTCACAGTTTACTAGGACGCCCTACTATCTTGCCTACCGACCGGTAGAGGGAGCGTGCGTGGCCACCGTCACTGGCGCAGCGGCGTCAGTATTCTGAGCCCTCCAAGACAATGGCGGATGACGAGCCTGCCGCGTCGGCTGAGCGCTGCAGGAAGGACCGTTGTGGATCGACCAGGTACCGAACCGTGGCGACGCGAGCAAGCCGCGCGGCTGCTCGCGTTCGGCCGCGGCAGTGAGTTGCCCGAGGGCGGCTTCGGCTGGCTCACCGAACACGGCACCGTTGACAGTCGCCGTTCCCGTCCCCTCTACGTCGCGGCCCGGATGACGTACGCCTATGCGCTGGCGTTCCTCGCCAGCGGCGACGAGCACGCCCGTCGGCTGGCGAGCTCAGGCTTGATGTCGTTGCGCGGTAGGTACGCCGATCGTGCGCACAACGGCTGGTACGCCAGCCTCGACAGCGGCGGCCGGGTCGACGACACGACCAAGGCCAACTACGCGCACGCCCACGTGCTGCTGGCCGCGTCGACCGCTCTCGCCGCCGGCATCGCGAGAGCCGATGAGGTCGTCGAGCAGGCGGCAGCGGTCATCGAGCAGCGGTTCTGGGCCGAGGACGAGGGATGTGCCGTCGAGAACTGGGACGAGGGCTTCGGCACCCTCGAGCCCTACCGCGGTGCGAACAGCAACATGCACTCGCTCGAGGCGTACCTGGTGGCCGGCGATGTCACCGACAACGCGGTGTGGCACGCCCGCGCGTTGGCGATCGCGAGCAGGCTCATCGACGTCCACGCCCGCGCGCATGACTGGCGCCTGCCCGAGCACTACGACGACACCTGGCGTCCGTTGCTCGACTACAACCGCGACCGTCCCGACGACCAGTTCCGCCCGTTCGGGTGGACGCCGGGTCACTCGTTCGAGTGGGCGCGGCTGCTCATCGCATTGGAGGCGACGCTCACCGATCCGCCCCAGTGGCTGCTCGAGGCCGCCCGCGGGCTGTTCGACACCGCGGTATCGGCAGGCTGGGCGGCCGATTCCCAGCCCGGCTTCGTCTACACGCTGGATTTTGAGGACCACCCGATCGTGACCGAACGGCTGCACTGGGTCGCGTGCGAAGCGGTCCTCGCCGCGGACAGCTTGCACCGGCGCACCGGCGACATCGCGTACGGCCGGTATGCCGACACGTGGTGGCAGCACATCGCCGACCACTTTCTCGATGGCGTCAACGGTGGCTGGTGGCAGGAACTGGCGCCGACCCTGGCGCCGAGTTCGACGATCTGGTCGGGAAAGCCCGACGTCTATCACTCGTACCAAGCCTTGCTCTTCCCATCGCTGCCGCTCGCGCCGTGCGCGGCGGTCGCCCTTGCCCGCCGCGCGTAACGCTATGCGTCAGGAACCATGCATGCTGCTGATCGCTGGTGAATGCCTGGCAATATCGCACCGCGATCCAGCTCGTGGCGCGGTGTCGCACGCGAGCGGTGCGCCAGCAATCGCCGCGTGGGTCGCAGCGCGGCTCGGCACACCGACGGCGTTCATCGGTGGCGTCGGCGACGACGAGGCGGGCGAGCTGATCCGATCGACGCTGGGCTCCGCAGGTGTGCGCGCGGAATCGCTCGTCACCAGCGTGGGGCTGCCGACGGCCACTGCTTACGTCGAATACTTCCCGGACGGCACGCGCGGGTTCGAGTTCCATGTCGCCGGCACCGCGGCGACCGCAATCCGGCCGGCCGATCTCGGCGAGCTGCCCGAGCACTCGCGCTGGGTGCACGTGTCCGGATCGGCTGTGCTCTTCGGTGCCCCGCTTTCCGACGCCGTGATCGACGCGGTGCGGCGTGGCCGCGATGCCGGTGCCACCGTGTCGATCGACCCGAACCTGCGCGCCGAACTCGACGATCCTGGGCGTCGCGCGGCGTTGCGTGAGCTATGCCTGCTCGCCCACGTGCTGTTTCCGAGCGAGGGCGAACTGGAACAGCTCGACCTCGATGCCGACGAGCTCGTGTCGCGAGGCGTCGTCGTCTGCCAGACAATGGCTGAGGCCGGTGCCCGGATCCGCCATCGCGAGGTCGACGTGCGCGTCCCAGCTGTTGCGACCCCCGACGAAGTCGTCGATCCCGATGGAGCGGGGGACACCTTCGCCGGCGCCGCCATAGCCGCGCGCTTACGCGGCGCGGACTGGGTCACCGCCGCGTCGATCGCGTCGGCCGTGGTGGCACGCGCGATCGCGGTGCCCGGACCGATGACGGCTACGTTGGGTCCTGACGCCCTGTCGATTTCGGTCGACTGAACGTCTTTCAGGTCAGTGGTCAGTTTCGC
>DASRSG010000077.1:0-8046 GCA_035656595.1 Jatrophihabitantaceae bacterium
GGCCAACCTGACGTTGCTCTGTCCACTTCGCGAGGCAGGCGATCGACAGTGAACCCCGTGCGGCGCGACACGCCGTGGAAATTGCCGCACGGCATTCATTGGTGGCGCGCGGTCGGATGCCATGCGCGGCTAGAGCTGGCCACCGGCGGCGAGGTAGCGGGCTGGGACTTCGCCGCCGCCGTGTACTGGCAGGTCAGCGCCGGTGACGTATGCGGCGAGTGGAGACGCCAGATACAGGCAAGCCGCGGCGATATCGGACGGCTCGGCGAGGCGTTGCATCGGGATAGTACGAGCGACAGCGGCACCGCCGTCAGCGCCGTAGACGTCGGTCGCGTTCTCGGTGCGGATCAATCCGGCAGTGATGTGGTTGACGCGAACCCGTGGTGCCCACTCGAGCGCGAGTGCGCGAGTCAGTTGCAGCAGACCGGCCTTCGCGGCCGAGTACGCAGCCGCACCCGGCTGTGACTCGTGCGCTGCAACGCTGCCGATGTTCACGATCGATCCGCCGGACTCCTGCTGCTGCATGAGTGCGTTGGCTGCCTGCGAAACGTAGAACGGTGCAAGGAGGTTCAGCGCGACGATCTTCTCGACGAACCGCGGCGACACGGTCGCCGCTTCGGCGCTCGGCGAGCCGCCAGCGTTGTTCACCATTACGTCCAACCGGCCGTATCGCTCGGCTGCTGCGTTCACCGCGGCTTGTGCCTGCGCCGCGTCGCGCAAGTCGGCTGCCACGAACGAAGCGGACCGACCTGAAGCAATAGGCAGTTGATCGGTCGAGTTGCGCGCGCACACGACCACATCGGCACCCGCCTCGAGGAAGGCCGACGCGATTGCGAACCCGATGCCCTTCGTCCCACCGGTAACGAGAACGCTGCGCCCGGTGAAATCGATAGCGTTCACAGCCGTTCGATGATCGTGACGTTCGCCTGGCCGCCGCCCTCGCACATCGTCTGCAACCCGTAGCGACCACCGGTCCGCTCGAGCTCATGCAGCAACGTGGTCATCAACCGTGCGCCGGTGGCACCGAGCGGATGGCCGAGCGCAATCGCGCCGCCGTTCACGTTGACGCGAGCAAGATCGGCACCGGTCTCAGCAGCCCACGCCAGCACGACCGACGCAAACGCTTCGTTGATCTCGACGAGGTCAACCTCGTCGATAGTCAGCCCAGTGCGTGCCAGCGCGTGCGCCGTCGCCGGGATCGGCGCGGTGAGCATCCAGATCGGATCGGCACCGCGCACCGACAGGTGATGGATCCGCGCGCGAGGCGTAAGGCCATGCGTACGCAGCCCTTCCTCGTTCACGATCAGAATCGCGGCGGACGCGTCCGAGATCTGGCTCGACGCCGCCGCGGTGAGCCGGCCGCCCTCGACCAAGGTGGGCAGCGAACGGATCTTCTCCCAGTTCGGCTCGCGCGGTCCCTCGTCAGCACTCACCCCAAAGCTCGGTACGATCTCGCGCTCGAACCGGCCTTCACGCTGCGCCTGCAACGCCCGCTCGTGCGACCGGACGGCGAACTGCTCCATCTGGTAGCGCGACAGCGTCCACTTCTCGGCGATCATCTCCGCGGAGCGGAACTGAGATACCTCTTCATCGCCGTACCGCGCACGCCAGCCGGCCGAGCCGCTGAACGGGTCGGTGAAACCGAGCCCGCGCGCCGCAGTCATCGCGTACGAGATCGGCACCGCGCTCATGTTCTGCACGCCGCCGGCGACGACAACATCGGACGTCCCGCTCATCACCGCCTGCGCGGCGAAGTGCACGGCCTGCTGCGATGATCCGCATTGCCGGTCCACGGTGGTGCCCGGAACGTGCTCGGGGAGCCCGGCAGCTAGCCATGCGGTTCGAGCGATGTCGCCGGCCTGCGGGCCGACCTGGTCGACGCACCCGTACACCACATCCTCGACCGCCGCCGGATCGATGCCGGTGCGCTCCATCAACGCCGTTAGCGTGGCCGCGCCGAGGTCGGCAGGGTGCACGGCCGACAGTCCGCCGCCGCGTCTGCCCACCGGCGTCCGGACGGCATCGACGATGTAGGCCTCGGGCATGGTCGCAGCCTACCAAGCGCTTGCTACGTCCATCTACTAGAGTCTGGATCGTGCGCACGATTCCGTCGGTTCTCGAGGCCGCTTCGCAGTCGCAGGACGACGCCCTGGTCGACGGATCGGTCCGCTGGACCTTCGCGCAACTCGCCGATGAGGTGCGCCGCTGGTCGGCGTCGGTCATGGCGAGCGGCGTCCGGCCCGGCGACCGGGTCGCCGTGTGGGCACCCAACAGTTGGCGCTTCGTCGTCGCCGCGCTCGGCGCCGTCACGGCCGGCGCCGTGCTCGTCCCCATCAACACCCGATACAAGGGCGGCGAGGCGCGCTGGATCCTCGACAAGAGCGGCGCGGGGCTGCTCTTCGTCGAGGACGGCTTTCTCGACAACGACTACCTGGCCATGCTCGGCAACGCCGGCGACCTGGACATCGTCCGCCTGGACGGCGACGGACCGGCCGCATTCCGAGAGCGCGGAAATTACGTCGACCCCGCCGATGTCAAAGCTCGCGCTGAGGCGATCGGCGAGGACGACCCGTCCGACATGTTCTTCACCTCCGGGACGACCGGACGTCCCAAGGGCGCGATCACCACGCACGGACAGAACGTTCGCGTCTACGAGGCGTGGGGCGGCGGCGTGGGCCTGCAACGCGGCGACCGTTACCTCGTGGTCAATCCGATGTTCCACACCTTCGGTTACAAGGCCGGCGTGCTTGCCTGCCTGATCCGGCAGGCCACGCTCATCTCGCAGCCGGTCTTCGACGTCGCCGAATCGTTGCGGCTGATCGCCGAAGAACGCGTGACGATCCTCCCCGGACCACCCACCCTCTACGTCTCGATCCTCGATCACCCCGCGCGTGCTGACGCAGAGCTGAGCTCGCTGCGCATCGCGGTCACCGGCGCATCGGTCGTGCCGGTCGCGCTGGTGGAGCGGATGCGCGCCGAGCTGTTCCCACAAGTGATCATCGCCTACGGCATGACCGAGACCTGCGGGACGGCCACGGTCGGCGACCCGAACGACGACGCCGAGACGATCGCCACCACAGTGGGACGGCCGATCCCGGGCACCGAGGTAGAGGTGGCCGACACGGGCGAGGTGCTGGTGCGCGGCTACAACGTGATGCAGGGCTACTTCGACGACGACGATGCGACCGCTGCGGCGATCGATAGCGACGGTTGGCTGCACACCGGTGACGTCGGTGAGCTGCGCGCCGACGGCAACCTGCGCATCACCGACCGGCTCAAGGACATGTTCGTCGTCGGCGGGTTCAACGTGTACCCCGCCGAGGTCGAGCAGACGATCGCCAGGCACGACAAGGTGTCCGAGGCCGCCGTGATCGGCGTCGCGGACGCGCGGATGGGCGAAGTCGGCCGCGCATACGTGATTCCGCGCCCGGATGCAGAGGTCACTGAGTCGGAGATCATCGAGTACTGCCGCGAACGCCTCGCGAACTTCAAGGTGCCGCGTTCAGTGCGAGTCGTCGACTCGTTGCCGCGCAACGCATCGGGCAAGGTGCTCAAGTACGAGCTGCGCGCTCAGACGCCGTAGCCGCCGTCGACGTCCAACTTCTGCCCGGAGATGAAGCCGGCTCGGTCCGACGCCAGGAAGCAGACCGCCTCGGCGATGTCCTGTGCCCCTCCGAAGCGCCGCAACGGGATGTTCGCGCGCGCCGCCTCGAGCGCTTTCTCGTCAAGATCTCCAGAAATGATCAGCCGCTCGGCCATGCCAGCGGTAAGCATGCCCGGCCCGACGCAATTGGCACGCACGCCGAACCGGCCCTCCTCCGCAGCAATGCCGCGGGTGATCGCCTCGACAGCGCCCTTCGGCCCGGCCGACAACCCGTCGCGCAACGGAAATCGCGACGTCGCCGCAGTGGTCACCGCGACGATGCTGCCGCCGGTCTTGCGCAGGTACGGCAGCGCGGCGTGGGCCGCGTTGAAGTACGCGGCCGCATCGTCGACCAATTGATCACGGAACTGCTGCGGCGTGACTCGGCTCAGATGCACCATCGGCACGTGCGGGCCGGCCGCGTAGACGAGGGTGTGGATGCCGTTGTGCTCGGTCGCGATGGCGTCGATGACACGTGCGCATGCGTCGGGCTCGGTGAGGTCGAGCTGATACCCGGTGGCGGTGTCGCGTTGGACAAGGTTCACGATCCGCTTCGAGCCCGCCGTCCGGTACGTGGCCGCGACCCCGCTACCGCGCGCGGCGAGCAGCTCGGCGATGGCCGCACCAAGACCGCCGCTGGCGCCGAGGACGACGGCCACACCGTCGCGATCGGCGAAATCCTGATCCACGCGCCGGAGCCTAGCGAGCGATCTGCGGAATAACGGTTGGCGCGTGGTGCTTGTCTCGGTGGGACGGCCTTCGCGCTCGTCGTCACCCTTGATTGGAGCCCTGCATGACCTCGTCCGAGTTGATCAACCGCGGCCTGGCCGCCTCGCGACGACGTCCGGCCGCGCTCGTACTCGCCGTGGTGTGTGTGGCGCAGTTCATGGTGGTGCTCGACATCAGCATCGTGAACGTCGCTCTGCCCGACATGCAGGCCGACCTCGGTATGTCGCAGAACGCGTTGGGCTGGGTGCTCAATGCCTACACGCTGACCTTTGCCGGCTTCCTGCTGCTCGGCGGCCGCGCTGCCGACTTGTGGGGGCGGCGCCGGCTGTTCCTGATCGGCGTCGCGGTGTTCTCCGTGACGTCCCTGCTCGGCGGACTCGCGCAGAGCGGCGGCGAACTGATTGGCGCACGCGGCCTGCAAGGTCTCGGCGGCGCGATCCTCTCGCCGGCGACGCTGACCATCCTGACCACCACCTTCACCGATCCGCGCGCCCGTGCCCGTGCACTAGGCATGTGGAGCGCTGTGGCCGGTGCCGGCGGCGCGACGGGCGTACTGGCCGGCGGAGTCCTCACCGATCTGCTGTCCTGGCGCTGGATCCTGTTCATCAACGTGCCGATCGGAATCGCGGTGTTCCTCGTCGCGCGCTTCGCGATCGCGGAGTCCAAGGCCGAGGGCGATCGCCCCACGCTCGACTGGGGCGGCGCGCTCACCGTGACGGCCGGCCTGGTCGCTGTCGTCTACGGCATCGTGTCCACCGACTCGCACTCCTGGGGTTCCGAGCTGGTGCTCGGCTACCTGGGCGCCGGGATCGCGCTCCTCGCCGCATTCCTGTTCATCGAGACCCGCCACCGCCACCCACTCGTCCCGCTACGCCTGTTCCGATCGCGCAACCTGACCGGCGCGAACCTGATCATGGTGATCATCGGCTCGGTGATGTTCTCGCTGTTCTTCTTCCTGTCGCAGTTCGTGCAGGAGGTACAGGGCTACAGCCCGTTGCGCACCGGCTTCGCGTTCCTGCCCATGCCGCTGGCGATCATCATCGGCACGCAGATCTCGTCGCGCATCGTGGGCCGGGTCGGTTCGCGCGCGCTGCTCATCATCGGGCCGTCGATCTCGGCGATCGGGCTGTTGCTGCTGTCGCGGTTGCATCCGGACAGCGGATACCTGCTGCATGTCGGTATCCCTGGGGCGATCACGACGTTCGGTGTCGGCATGTCGTTCGTTCCGATCACGCTGTCAGCCACTGCGGGAGTCGATCGCCGCGACGCAGGGCTGGCGTCCGGTCTGATCAACACCACCCGACAGATCGGCGGCTCGCTCGGGCTTGCCGCGCTCCTCACGATCTCCGCGTCGCGGGCCAGCAGCTTGGTGGGCTCCGGTCCCGGCGTTGCGCAGGCCGCAGGGTACGACCGGGCCTATGAGGTGGGTGCCGCGCTACTGCTCGCGGCAGCCGTCGTCGCCGCAACGGTGCTGCGCCGTCCAGCAATCCACCCGTCCGTTCCCGATCCGACCGCACAACCCGCGCCGGCCGTCGACGAGATCGACGCGGACGCGAACCAGACGGCTCGCTGAACTAGGGGCTCGGCGGGACGGGCAGCGTCGACCAGTCCCGACCACCGTCCGTGGTGCGATAGATGTGTTCGGCCGCGTAGTGCGACGGCGCAAGTACGAAGCCGGTTGACCTACTCACGAACCGAAGGTTGCCCCACGCGAAGCCCACGGTTGGCAACGCCAGCGCGACACGCCAACGCCGACCGCCATCCGTCGACATTACGAGCAGACTGCGAATCCCTGACCCGGTAGCCAGCACCACGTGCCCGGCACCGTTGTCGACCAGGGCGATCGGCGCGCCGACATCAGTCGGGTCGGCCACCTGATTCCAGCCCTGCCCTGCGTCGGATGACCGGTAGATGTGGTGCTGAGTCCGTTGCTCCTGTGACGACTGCTCGTTGTCGTAGCAATCAACCGTCAGTACGGACGGGTCGTCGGCCGACATCGCGAGCGCGGCGGCGCCGCCGTCGTCGCCGTGACACGGAACCTGCTCGGCCGACCAGTGCAGTCCGCCGTCTTCGCTGACCCAGATCCGGCCCCGCGCGGAAGGGGTGTCGTCCTGGTAGGGCGAACCCGTTTGCAGCACGGCGATGGTCGCTCTCGCGACGGCCAGCCGCACGACGCCGTCGTCGACCGGCAATGCCCGCCGCCGCCAGCGCGCGGATCCCACCCTTGTGGTCAGCAGCCCAACAGGCTTTCCGAAGGCCGTTTCGGTCACCGCGTAACTCGTTGCTCCGACGGTGAACAGTTGCGCCACCGGCGGCAGGGGCAGCACCGTCCAGGTACGACCGCCATCGCGGGTCAGGCTCAGGCAATCGGTGGCACAGTGGTCCGACGTGAAAAGGTAACCGTTGCGGGCGTTGGCGAAGTAGAGATCGACCGCACCTTCGCGCACTGCGAGGCGGGCGGCCGAGGGCAGATCGGGACGGCCAAGGGCTGTCCATTGCCCGCCGGCATCGGTCGTTTCGAACAATCGCCCGCACTGCGGCGTGCCTGCACACGGCGTGAGCGCCCAGCCGTGGGTCGATGAGATGAAGCTGATCGCGTTCGGTCCGAAGTCGAGATTGTCATCCTCCGCGATGCGCGTACGAGTCAGGCCCGGTGTCGCGGTCGGGCTCGGCGCTGACGCAGTCGAGCGTGGCGGTGCCTGGCTCGAAACTGGCTGCGGTGCGCGGTGCGCAGTGCATGCCAACGTGGTGCACGCCAACGAGATGGCGAAGACTGCAGCCCGCGTCAGTCGCATGTGTTGCCCCCTGCCCTTTAGACACGGGCAGCGCGCGAAACGTTGCAGAGCTGCGTTCAAGGCAGGCGCAACGATCAAGGTCGAATCGCGTGTCGGCGCGTCCCGCGAGTTCGCCGATCAGCTCGAGCAAGCCAAGTCCGCCTGACAAACCCGGTGCAAGCCGTCTTAAGCTTCCGACGTGGTTCGCCTGTTCCATGTGACGCCGGCGCTCAATCGAGAGTCGATCATGGCGCACGGCCTCGACTGGACGCACATGGGCGCGGCCCCGGGCCCATCGCCGCCGCCAGACTCTCCCTCGTCCGCGCGTCGTTGCCTGCGCCCGATGATCGAGATCCGCACGAGACGAGCCCGAGCGCCGCATATCAAAGCACCCCGACTATCACGATGGACGATGGCACCGTCATGGTCGATGACGAGGCGCGAGCCTTCGTTGACCGATATCGCACCTAGGCTGGGCGGCGTGACCCTGTTCGAGCCCGAGGAGCCGCGCGTCGACCCGGCGCCGTTCGATCCGGGTGCGCCGCTGGCGGCCCGGATGCGGCCACGCACTCTCGACGAGGTCGTCGGCCAGGATCAGCTGCTGGCCCCGGGTTCGCCGCTGCGCCGGCTGGTCGAGGGCGACGCACCGATGTCGCTGATCCTGTTCGGGCCACCGGGCACCGGCAAGACCACGCTGGCACTCATCGTGTCCAGCGCGACGAACCGCCGCTTCGAGCAGCTGTCCGCGCTCAACGCCGGCGTCAAGGACGTCCGCGAGATCATCGCTCGGGCCAAGTCCGAGCTGGGCCGGACGGGACGGCAGACCGTGCTGTTCATCGACGAGATCCACCGGTTCTCCAAGACCCAGCAGGATTCGCTCTTGGGCGCTGTCGAGGCGCG